>BBFD01000084.1 GCA_001313065.1 Silvimonas sp. JCM 19000 | reverse complement strand
GCAACCGATCCCGCCCCTGGCGCATGCGGTTACGCAAATGGCGGCGGCGCATGTTGCGGCTGGCCCGGCCGCCGCGACACTGATACACCTTTTCATCTCATAAACAGAAATGTATTCAATGACCGCTCGAATTGTTAGTTTGCTGGTGTGTGTAGCCCTACTCTCCGCCTGTAGTCACGAAGACCCGAATTCGCCGGTGTACAAGCGCAAACAGGTTTTTTTAAACAAATGCTGCATACCAGCCAGGAAATGCGCGACATGTTGCGCGGCGAATCCGACTGGAAAGCCGATAAATTCTCGGCCGACGCCGAGCAATTGCAGATCCTGCGCATCAGCCTGGCAGTGGTTTACCGAGCTGGGCAAAGACGACAGCAAGACGGCCGCCAAAGCGGGCGCCATCAACCTGAACCGCGCCGACTTCGACCGCGACGCCAAAAATCTGCAAGACGCCGTGGACCAGCTCAAACTAAAAGCCGCCACCCGCGACCCCGCGCAAATCCGCCCCGCTTTCGACGCCGTAGAAAACCGCTGCACCGAATGCCATAAGCAGTTCCGCGATTTTTTAAACTGCCGCGTGCGTGAACACTGAGCCGGACTTGATGCTGTCATGTCCGGCTTTGTTTTTTGGGGGGCGTACGGGCCTGGCGTTGCTGCTCGGTTAGTTGGGCAAACTGCGCGTGCTAAAACGAGACCGGTTTTGATTGGCTTTTGTTAGCTGGATGTTGCGGGCAGAATGTGCGGCTTTGTTGGCTTGGTGCAGGAAGGACGGTATGCAGGAAGACCATGCCGCACTCGGCACTCGACAAGGGCCAACGGTTTTGAGATGGCGAGCGAAGCAAGCCGCAACAGCGAAGCGCATTGCGTAAATGCCAGCAAGTAAGCAGCAATCGATTCAACAGCGGGGAAGTTCAGCGATGGTGAGGGCGTAGCGAGCGGTCGCAGGTTGAAGGCCGCCGGAACGGAGCAACCGGAGTGGCCATGCGGGCCATGAGGATTGCGAGTACCGCCGGACTTCAAGATGCGTCCGCGCAGTAGCCAACAGTGTGGCGTCCCCACGGGGATTCGAACCCCGGTTATCGCCGTGAAAGGGCGGTGTCCTAGGCCTCTAGACGATGGGGACGAGGCGATATTGCATCAAGCAATATGGACAACAGCAAAAGAATGATGGTGCACCCGGAGCGATTCGAACGCCCGACCCTCTGGTTCGTAGCCAGATACTCTATCCAACTGAGCTACGGGTGCACTGTCATTTGCTGCTTTACTACTTCTTACTACACTTGCGAACCGCCTGCGAGTAAGTCCGCTGGCGGAGACGGAGGGATTCGAACCCTCGATACAGGTTTAAGCCCGTATGCTTCCTTAGCAGGGAAGTGATTTCAGCCACTCATCCACGTCTCCGTCAAGGGAAGCGGGATAATACCGTGCAACCCCCAGGCCGTCAACAAAACGAATCAATTAATCCCGATAAAAAAACGGCAATCGCTTGATTGCTAAAGAAAAAAACAATTCCACAGAAATTATCGCCACGCTATTCAATCAAGTGCACCGCTGCGATCAATAACCGCATCAAACATTGCAATTAAATGAATAGCCATGGCCAATGAGGCAAAAAAACTGCTTTAAACCGCCTGTTAAAAAAACAAACAGCCCCTTGTGGCCACGGTAATTAACCGTGCCACAAAGGGCTGTTTTTTTTATTGATCGCAGCGCTTAAGCAGCCTGATCCAGACCAAATGCCTTGTGCAGCACGCGTACGGCCAGTTCCAGGTACTTCTCGTCCACAATGACCGAAATCTTGATTTCGGAGGTCGAGATCATCTGGATATTGATGCCTCTTCCGCCAGCGTGCGGAACATGGTCGAGGCCACGCCACATGGCTACGCATGCCCACGCCGACGATCGAGATCTTGCAGATCTTGTCGTCGCCCGACACGCTCTTGGCGCCGATATGGTTCTGTACGCTTCCAGCACTTTGATCGTGCGCGGCAGATCGTTCTTGGGCACGGTAAAGCTGAAATCGGTAGTGCCGTCCTGACCCACGTTCTGGATGATCATGTCGACGTCGATCAGGGCATCGGCAACCGGGCCCAGAATCTGATAAGCAATACCGGGTTTGTCCGGCACACCGATCACGTTGATACGCGCTTCGTCACGGTTGAATGCGATGCCGGAAACGACGGGTTTTTTCCATGTTGCTGTCATCCTCGAAGGTAATCAGCGTGCCCTCGCCTTCATCCTGGAAGGACGACAACACGCGCAATTTAACGTTGTACTTGCCGGCAAACTCAACAGAACGAATCTGCAAAACCTTGGAACCCAGGCTGGCCATTTCCAGCATTTCTTCAAAGGTAATGGTCTTGAGCTTGCGGGCTTCGGGCACCACACGCGGTCGGTGGTGTAGACGCCGTCGACGTCGGTATAAATCTGGCATTCGTCGGCACGCAGCGCTGCGGCCAGCGCCACGCCCGTGGTATCCGAACCACCACGACCCAAAGTCGTGATATTGCCTTCCGCATCCACGCCCTGGAAACCTGCGACGATCACGACGCGGCCGGCATTCAGGTCGGCGCGCATGTTTTCGTCGTCTATCGACTGGATACGGGCTTTGGTAAATGCACTGTCGGTCAGGATCTTGACCTGGCCGCCGGTATAAGAACGCGCCTCAAGGCCGAGTTCTTTAAGTGCCATGGCCAGCAGGCCAATAGTCACTTGTTCGCCAGTGGACACAATCACATCCAGCTCACGCGGATCAGGGTTGGCCTGAATCTCTTTGGCCAGGGCAATCAAGCGATTGGTTTCGCCGCTCATGGCGGACAACACGACCACCAGATCGTGTCCTTGCGCTTTAAATTTGGCGACGCGCTTCGCCACATTTTTTTTGATGCGCTCCGGCGAGCCGACCGAAGTGCCACCGTATTTCTGGACAATCAATGCCATGATGCAACCTGCTGGTTGATGAATACGAAGTTGTAAATTATTTGATAAAGCGGGTCATTCTAAAGAACAACCCTTGCTTTTTTTTCGAGCCTTGCCCAAATGGCCCATGCCAGACATTGCCATCGCCATGGCGAAGCACGCAAGTCCGGTTTTTTTTGTTTTAAACGCGGCGGCAGGATCGCTGCAGCTCATGCATCCACAAACGGTACGCGGGTGGTAACCGCGCACATTAATTCATAACCCAAGGTGCCCGCCGCATGGGCGACGGCATCAATGGGCTGGTTTTGTCCCCACAATTCAACTTTGCTGCCTATGCGCGCAGCGGGTACGGCGCTCAGATCAACCGTCAGCATATCCATCGAAACCCGCCCGACCAGCCGCGTTGCTACACCATCGACGGTCACCGGTGTCCCGGTCGGGGCCACGCGTGGATAACCATCGGCGTAACCGCAAGCGACCACGCCTATGCGCATGGCACGATCTGCAGTAAAGGTCGCGCCATAACCCACCTGATCACCGGGCTGCAGATCCTGGATTGCAATCAGTTCGGACTGCAGCGTCATTGCCGCTTGCAGACCGAGATCTTGCGCGCTGCGCTGCGCGAATGGCGATGAACCATATAACACGATGCCGGGGCGGTTCCACTGCGCGTGGGTTTGCGGGTAGGCCAGGGTGGCGGCGGAATTGGCCAGTGACTGCGGCAAAGCCAGCCCTTCGGTTGCGGCTTTGAAACGCGCCAATTGTTGGTCGATGCCCTTCTCGGGTTCGTCGGCAGTGGCGAAATGCTGCATCACCGTCACGCTGGCCACATTGGCGCAACGCTGCAGCCGCGCGGCAAGCTCACGCGCCTGGCTAGCCGGAAAACCGAGACGGTTCATGCCGGTATTGAGCTTGAGAAAGATATTAAGGGGCCGTGCCAGCCGGGATTGCTCCAGCCATTGCAGATGCGTGGCTGGTGAATGGCGACACTGAAATCATGCTGCGCAGCGGCGATCAATTCTGCCTGGCTGAACACCCCCTCCAGCAGCAGCACCGGTTGTACATGACCCCAGTCACGCAAGGCCACCGCGCGATCAAATTCAAGAATGCCGAAACCGTCCGCGTTATATAACGCTGCGGCCGCGCGTTGCAGGCCATGCCCATAGGCATTGGCCTTGACCACAGCAAACGTTTTGCTGGCAGGCGCAAGCTGGCGTGTCAGTTGATAGTTGTGTTGCAGCGCGGCGCGGTGGATTAACGCCTGGATCGGGCGAGTCATGGTGTGGGGTCAGGTTAGGTGGCAGTACACAGCATTGAGCCGCATTGTGGCACGTTGGTCACTTGGAGTTTTCACCGACCTTGTCGCACAGCAATTTTTTTGCCGGGTTCGGCGGGGCCGTGATGCGGATGGTGATGCGCGCGGCGATGGCGCAAGTACCAGATCAGGCTAAAGGTGGCGAGGCCTGCCAGCAGGAACCACATGCCGGTCTGGCCTTTTTCGATGGCACGCTGCAGCCACTCGCGGTTATACGCGCCGTAATAGCCCAGATAGACCCAGATCGGCACGCTGATAAAAGCGGCCAGGCCATCTGCCAGCAAAAAAGCGCCAGAACGGCACGCAGCGCGACATGCCCGCAGAAAGATAAATCGGTGTACGCAAGCCAGGCAGAAAGCGCGCTACAAACAAAACGCGATAGCCATAGCGGCGGAATTTGTCCTGTACTGCGGCGTAGCGTTGCGGCGTCATCACATGCGCCACCCAGCGCCATTTCAGCGCTTTCTCGCCAAAGTAACGCCCGATAAAGAACATCAGGGCATCGCCACATAACACCCCAGCCATGCCGACGAAGAACATGGTGTGCTCATTGGCAAAGCCCATGCCGGCGATAATGCCGCCGGCAACCAGGGTAATGTCTTCGGGGATAGGAACGCCAAAGCCGCAGACCACCAGCACGGCAAATACAGCGGCGTAGCCGTAATCAGTAAATACAGGAAGAAGGTATTGCAGAATATCCATCAGAGATAGCCAAACCACCCAGCGTTGCCATAAGGGCGTCTGTTACGCGATGTATTGCGCGGCAGACTTTGTATCCATCTTGTTGCCAGCCAGCGGTTGGTGCGGGGTCTTCCCGTGCCAGGATTTTGCCATCATAGCATGCATCCCCAGGCCCACCACCAGCCTGCGCTGATGATTAGGGCATTGATGTAACAATTGCTCCCATCAAACAGTCCGCCCACGGCTACCGGTTTTTTTTATCGGCCTGGCCGGTACAAACATGATATAAACCGGGCGTCATGGCCGCCCCGCGCGGGCATGGTTCACAACTATTTTCTATAAAAATCGCAGGTTCTGGCTTCGGCGCTGCAACCTCTAAGCCCGATGCCTCTCGAACTACCGACTTCCAGACAGGCTTGGCACGGCATGGATCGTGGTTTTTTTTCATTATTTTAGGCGCGCAGTTTTTTTATCGGCATTGGCTGATAACGCCCTGTTTATCGCCGCGCTGGCGCTGCTGCGCGAGCAGAGCGCGCCCGAATGGCATTTATCGATGCTGCTCTGGTCGTTCACCGTTTCTTATGTCGTACTGGCCCCGTTTGCCGGTTCCTTTGCTGATTCCATGCACAAGGGCCGCGCCATGATGATCTGCAACGGCATCAAGATGCTGGGTTGTATCGGCATGTTGTGCGGAGCGCCGCCCATTGTGGCGTACGCGCTGGTCGGCTTTGGCGCTGCGGCTTATTCGCCCGCCAAATATGGTTTGATTACCGAATACCTGCCGCACGAAAAGCTGGTCGAAGCCAATGGCTGGCTGGAAGGTGCCACCGTAGGCGCCATTATTTTTGGCACCGTGCTGGGCGGCGTACTGGTGGGGGATCGTGCCAGCGATTGGTACGATCAATTTGCCGCCAGCGATTTCATGTCTCCCGCGCAATTTGCCATGTGCGCCATCATCGGTTTGTATCTGTGTGCCGCCTGGCTCAACGTCTACATTCCGCGCCTTAAAGTCCATCTCAAACCACTGCATCTCGACCCCATTTTTTTCTGATCAAGGAATTCTGGTGGTGTGCGCGTCGTTTGTGGCGGGACCCTCAGGGCCAACTGTCGCTCGGCGTGACCACCTTGTTCTGGGGCGCTGGCGCACCATGCGGCTGGTGGTGCTCAGTTGGGCGATTATCTGGCTGAACTACAGCATGGAACACGCCACCCGCCTGATAGCTGTGGTGGCTTTTGGCACCGCCTTCGGCGCGATCCTGGCGGGCCGGTTTGTCGCGCTGAAAAAAATGCATTCTCAGTATTGCCCGCGGGCATTCTGATGGGCGTCTCGGTAATGAGCATGCTGTTTGTGCACAGCCCCCTGGTGGCCGCCATCCTGATGTTTATCGTCGGCGCCTTGTCGGCTGGTTTGTGGTACCGCTTAACGCCATGCTGCAGCACCGCGGCCATATGCTGATGGGTGCGGGCCATTCCATCGCGGTACAAAACTTCAACGAAAACATCGGCATTCTGGTGATGGTGGGTATTCATGCCTTGCTGGTGCGGTTTTTTGAGCGGCCCGATTCCGCCGCATGCCACGGCGCTGGTTCGCGATCAATTCGCTGTCAGCGGAATGCCACCCATGCACGTTATCATCGTCGGCTTTGGGCTGTTTGTAGCCCTTGTGATGGTTTGGATTACGCTGCGATTCCGTCGTGGCGTCCGCGACGGGATCATGCATGACTAATAACGATAAGAAGATGCGCCGCAAGGTGCTGCTGCCTGCCACAGCGATTGCCGTAGCGCTGGCATTGGCGGCCTGTTCAGAAAAGCCGGCCGAAGCGCCAAAGCAAAGTGCGATACCGGTCACGGCGGCCACCGTCGCCAGATCGGATATTCCGCTGCATTTGTCCGCCCAGGGCCATATCGTGCCGGTAACCCAGGTGGATGTGCGGCCGCAAGTCACTTCCACTATCCGCAGCGTTGATTTCAAGGAAGGCCAGCAGGTTGAAGCCGGCCAGTTGTTGTTTACGCTGGATGCGCGCGAAGACCAGACCACCGTGGCGCATAACCAGGCGCTGATTGAAAAAAACCCGATCTGATCTGGCCAAAGCGCAGCAAGATCTGGAACGCAACCAGGCGCTGGCCAAGGCCGGTTTTGTTTCACCCAGCGCCATCGACACCAGCCGCAATGCGGTGGATAGCCTGAAGGCGCAACTGGCTGCGGCCAATTCCGATCTGGACACCAGCCACGTTAAAGTGTCGTACAGCCGCATTGTGGCACCGTTTGCCGGGCGCGCTGGTTCGACCAATGTGCATCCTGGCAGTCTGGTACAGCCCGCCAGCACCTTGCCGCTGGTGACGCTGATGCAGATTGACCCCATCGACGCCGAATTCACCCTGCCAGAAAAAAGACCTGCAACCCGTGGTCGCCGCGCAAAAGAACGGCGTATTGCCGGTGCAGATTCGCTTGCCCGGTGGCGGCAAGCGTAGCGGCAAGCTGATCTTTATCGATAACACGGTCGACCCGACGTCGGGCACGATCCGCATGAAGGCCGAATTCGATAACAAAGACCACGCTCTGTGGCCCGGCTTGTATGCCCAGGTCGAACTGGATGCGGGCGCGCTGCAAGGTGCGCTCAGTCTGCCAGTTGATGCCATCCTCACCGGCCCCGAGCAACGCTTTGTGTATCTGATCAAGCCGGACAACAGCGTGGCCTCCGCACCAGTCAAACTTGAGCGCGTGATTGGCGATACCGCGTGGTGAGCGGCCTGCAAGCCGGTGCGCACGTGGTGCGCGAAGGTGGGCAGAATCTGCGCCCCGGCAACAAGGTCAAGGTTCAAGCCAGCGGTGTCAAAGCCGCCGAAGACGCCAACAGCTAATCAGCCTGGCGCCGCGTGAGCCGCCCGGCGGCCGCGCGCGCCTGCCTCCGAGGTCATCGTGAATATCTCGACATTCAGTATTCAACGCCCGGTAGCCACGCTATTGCTGTGGATCGCCGTGGTGGTTACCGGTATCGCGGCGTGGTTCAGCCTGCCGATTTCTGCCCTGCCCCGTTACGACTCGCCCGTTATCAGCGTTACCGGCCAATTGCCCGGCGCCAGCCCCGAAACCATGGCCACCTCGGTGGCGCGGCCGCTGGAAAAAAAGAGTTTTCCACCATTCCCGGCTTGCTGGTCATGACCAGCTCCAGTCTCACCGGCAATTTGTCGATGACGCTGGAATTCGACCCCAGCCGTAGCATCGACGCGGCCTCGGTCGATGTGCAGTCCGCGCTGTTTCGCGCGTCCAAAAACCTGCCGGTGGATATGACCACGCCGCCCGCGTATCGCAAGGTCAATCCGGCCGATGCGCCGATTCTGTTTGTTGGCATCAACTCGCCGTCGATGAGTCTGTCGGATCTGGATGACTACGCCGAGAATCTGTTGTCGCCCGCCATCTCCACCATCAATGGCGTGGCGCAGGTCAACATCCTTGGGCAAAAGCGTTATGCGGTGCGGGTAGAGGCCGATCCGGATCGTTTATCCGCGCACGATATGAGCCTGGCCGAGCTGGGCACCGCGCTAAAAAAAACGCCAACGCCAATTCGCCGGTGGGCGAGCTGGATGGCCATCGCCAGATGTTGCTGCTGGAAGCCAACAAGCAGCTCAAGAACGCCGCGCAGTTCTCGCAAATCATCATCGCCACGCGTAACGGTCTGCCGGTGCGACTGGGCGATGTCGCCACCGTGCAAGACAGCGTGGAAAACATCAACGCCGGTAGCTGGATTAATGGCGAGCGCTCGATTGTGTTGTCAATCCAGCGCCAGCCCGACGCCAATACTGTGGCCGTGGTCGATGCCATCAAGTCGCAACTGCCGCATTTGCGCTCGCAGATGCCCAGCTCGGTGAATGTGACGGTGCTGAACGATCGCTCGATCTCGATCCGCGATGCGATCCGCGACGTCAACTACACCATGTTGCTGACCATCTTTCTGGTGGTGCTGGTCATTCTGCTGTTCTTGCGCCGCGCCACCGCCACGCTGATTCCGTCGGTGAGTCTGCCGGTGTCGCTGATCGCCACTTTTGCCTTGATGAAGGCGCTTAACTTCAGCCTCGACAACATCTCGCTGATGGGCCTGACCATCGCGGTCGGCATTGTGGTGGATGACGCCATCGTGGTGCTGGAAAACATCGTGCGCCACGTCGAAGAAGGCGTCGCACCGATGCAGGCCGCCATCGACGGCGCCAAAGAAGTCGGCTTTACCGTGATTTCGATTTCGATTTCGCTGATCGCCGTATTTATCCCGATCTTTTTTTATGCCCGGCACCATAGGCTTGCTGTTCCACGAATTTGCCGTGGTGGTGTCGCTGGCCATCGTCGCCTCGGCCTGCGCCGCGCTGACGCTGATCCCGCTGCTGGCATCGCGTTTTATCAAACACGAAGACGCCGAAGAAGCCGCCCGCAAAGCCCCCGCCTGGAGCCGTGGCTTTGAAGCGTTGTTTGACCGCACGCTGAAAGGCTACGACCGCACCTTGCATTGGGTGGTTAACGGCCATCGCTGGATTGCGCTGCTGGCGGCCCTGGCCACGCTGATCATTACCATCTGGCTGTATCAGATCAGCCCCAAGGGTTTCTTCCCCGAGGAAGACATCGGTCAGGTGCAGGTGACGACCGAGGCGGCGCAGGACATCTCGTACGACGGCCTGGCGCGGCTGCAGGATATGGCGGCCAAACGACTGCAAGCCGATCCGGCCGTGGCCACCTTGCTGTCCAGCCTGGGCAGCTCGCCCAATAACCCGTCGGCCAATAACACCGGCCGCATGTTTATCAACCTGAAAGCGCGCGATCAACGTGCGCCGATGGCGCAAGTGCTGCAAACCATGCGGCGGGAAGTAGCCGATATCCCCGGCATTGCGCTGTATTTTTTTCGCCAGTGCAGAACTTGCGTACCGGCGGCCGCAGCAGCAAGAGCCGCTATCAATACACGCTGCAGGCGGTGCACCCGGAAGAGCTGGATCACTGGTCCGACCAGTTGCTGGCCGCGTTGCGCGCCGCGCCTTCGCTGAAAGATGTGAACACCGATGCACTGAAGAACGGTTTGCAGGCGCATCTGGTAGTTGATCGCGACAAGGCCAATCAGTTGGGCGTGGATATGCAGTCACTACGCGACACGCTGTACAACGCGTTTGGCACGCATCAGGTCTCGACCTTGTATTTGCCGCAAGACAGCTATGAAGTGATCCTCGAAATTGGCCAGGAAAACCGTTACGACGAATCCGGCTCGACAAGCTGAAAGTGCGCAGCAGCACTGGCGCATTGGTGCCGCTGCTGGCCTTGGGCCATATCGAACGCACCAAGGTCAATAGCGCGGTTAACCACCAGGCCAGCTGCCCGCGGTGACCATCTCGTTTAACCTGACCGCAGGCGCATCACTGTCCGATGCCGCCAC
Source organism: Silvimonas sp. JCM 19000 (assembly GCA_001313065.1). The sequence goes on along the minus strand of BBFD01000084.1, from coordinate 3,779 downwards.
CGCCATCGATAACGCGCGCGCAAAAAAATCGGTATGCCGGATTATGTGTCCGGTGATTTCCAGGGCGACGCGGCGGTGTACAAGCAGTCGCAAGGCAGCCAGATCTGGCTGATCCTGATCGCCATTGCCGTCATCTACGTGGTGCTGGGCGTGCTGTATGAATCGTGGATCCATCCGGTGACGATTCTGGCGGGCATACCCTCGGCATCGGTGGGCGCGCTGCTGGCCTTGCGCGTGTGCAATCTGGAGCTGACCTTTATTGCCATGGTCGGCATCTTGCTGCTGGTGGGTATCGTCAAAAAAAAGAACGCCATCATGATGATCGACTTTGCGCTGGAGGCGCAGCGCCACCAAGGGCTGTCGGCCAGTGATGCGATCTTGCAGGCGTGCCAACTACGCTTTCGCCCGATCATGATGACCACCTTTGCCGCGATGATGGGCGCGCTGCCGATTGCGCTGGGCATCGGCGCGGGCGCCGAACTGCGCCAACCCATGGGCGTGGCGATTGTGGGTGGCTTGCTGATTTCGCAGCTGATTACGCTGTACGTAACGCCGGTGCTGTTTTTTTGACCTTTGACGGCCTGGCCAGCAAACGCCGCGCCAAACATGAGCCAAGACCCCGCCTGCGCATGCGTGATACCGGGTTGGCGGGGCCTAGCGCCCCGAAATGTGCGTTGCCCCCCTTGGGGGTAACGCACCCCACGCATCATTCTTTCAAGACAGCGCTGTCGTTAATTCGGGACAGCGTTTTTTTTGTTTTTTTAAAACAACCACATAAAGCGATCAGCTCAAGTGCTTGTTGCCGTAGGGCGACGCTTTTGTGCCGCCCATGCCCGACCGGCGGCAAGCTCACCGCGCAAGCCCTTGAAAACACTCAGCTTTGGCAAACTGGCACGCCCCTTGCAATAAGGTGGATAGACGCGGCACACACGGCAGGTCGCGCGTAATCCAAGGAGTACCCATGTTTTCCAAGCAAAGCCCAATTCTCAAGACCCCCGGCAACAGCATCAGCGAGCGCCACGGCGTACGCACCGGCAGCCCGGGCGTCGTATCCGGCCCCGCCGCTCAGCGCTGAACCGTTTGCGGCCGAGGCCAGCGCCAGCAGTGCCACATCCAGCCCGGCTGCGGCTGCCAGCGTGGCCGAATCTCCCGTCACCGAAACCCGTGCCAGCACGGCTGAAGTCAGCGGCAGCCGTTTGATCGTTGGCCCGGACGTCAAACTGAAAGGCGCCGAGATCCTCGATTGCGACACGCTGGTGGTGGAAGGCCGCGTGGAAGCCACCATGGATAGCCGCGTCATCCGCATTGCCGAAGGCGGCTCGTTCAGTGGCAAGGTCGGCATTGATGTCGCCGAAATCTACGGCGTGTTTGAAGGCGAACTGACCGCACGCGATCAGTTGATCATCCACGCCACCGGCCGCGTCAAAGGCAAGATCCGCTACGGCAAATTGCTGATCGATCCGGCGGTGCCATCTCGGGCGAAATCGAAACCCTGAGCGAAGCGCGTTTTAACGATGAGCGCATCAGCAACGTCAAACCTTTACTCAGCGCTGCTGGCTAAACCAGCGCGGCGCAGCACTCTCGTTCAACCGTTTTTTTGTGTTGTCCAGCACGCTTCCCGGATAAGCCCGCCCCAGGCTTATCCGTTTTTTTTGCCTGCCGTTTGATCATTATCAAAAATGTGCATTCCGGCTTACTAATACCCTGCCCAGTTCATCGCCAGGGCAGTACGCCCGCAAGGAGTGCCATGAACAATCCCGCCGCCCCCTTCTCCGCCCACGCCCATGACACCATCGAAACCGCGCTGGCCGGCTATCAATTGCTGGCCGACCCCCTGCTGAACAAAGGCACGGCGTTCTCCGAAGCCGAGCGCAGCGAATTCGATCTGCACGGCTTGTTACCCCCGCACATTGCCACGCTGCAAGAGCAGGTTACCCGCCGCATAGAAGCATTACGCGCCATGCCGGATCACGTCAGCCGCCAGGTGTTTCTGCGCGAAATCCAGGACAGCAACGAAGCGCTGTTCTACGCCATCCTGACCAGCGATCTGGAGGAATGGCTGCCGGTGGTGCACGTGCCCACGGTGGCGCACGCCAGCCGCCATTTCAGCCGCCACTACCGCCGTCCACGCGGCTTGTTTCTGGGCTACCCGCAACGTGCGCAAATGGCCCGCATGTTGTCGCAACCGCACCTGGACCAGATTGAAACCATCGTCATCAGCGACGGCGAGCACGTGGCCGGCTTCGGCGACCAGGGCGCCAATGCCATGGCCATGTCGATCGGTGCGGCGTCGCTGCACAGCGCTTGCGCCGGGCTTGATCCCGCCACCGTGCTACCCATCCTGCTTGATCTGGGCACCGACAATCCGGCCTGTCTGGAAGACCCGCTGTACGTGGCTGGCGCCATGCCCGCGTGCGCGGCGCGGCGCGTGAAGCCCTGATTGATGATCTGATCGACACGGTGCGCGAACGCTGGCCGCATGTGGTGGTGCAGTGGGAAAACCTGGCCCATGCCGACGCCCGCCGCGTGCTGGCGCGTCGCCGCGGTGATCTATGCATGTTCAGCAACAACATCCAGGGCACGGCCGTGGTGGCGCTGGCTACCATTTTGAGTGCGTTGCAAGCTTTGCAAGCCGGGCTGAGTGGCCAGCGCATCGTCATCTTTGGCGCAGGCGCGGCCGGGACCGGCATCGCGCGTTTGCTGGTGGTCAGCCTGATGCAACAAGGGCTGACATCGGACCAGGCGCATGCCCGTATCTGGATGATCGATCGCGATGGCCTGCTGCTGGGCGACCCGAGCAATCCGTTTGCGCGCGCCGCCAGCGAATGGCCGGACTATCGCATCGGCACGCCAATTACGCTGCAGCAAGTGATCGACGCAGTGCACCCGTCCGTGCTGATTGGCACATCCGGTCAGGCTGGTGCATTTGATGAAGCTTGCGTGCGCAGCATGGCCGCACAGTGCGAGCGTCCGGTGATCCTGCCTTGTCCAATCCGGGCAGCCATTGTGAAGCCATCCCCAGTGACTTGCTGGCATGGACCGACGGCAAAGCACTGGTGGGCACCGGCAGCCGTTTGCGCCAGTGGGACATGACGGCCAGCAGCATGTGATTACGCAAAGCAATAATGCCTACGCTTTCCCCGGCCTGGCACTGGGGGCTGTGGCGGTCAAGGCGTCGGCCCTTTCGGACGGGATGTTGTTGCGGCGGCCCAAGCCCTTGCCGAACTGCGCCCGGCTGGCGGCAGCGACCATGGTCTGCTGCCCCCAATCAACACCTTGCGTGAAGTGGCGCGGCGGGTGGCGGTGGCAGTGGCGAACAGGCCATTGTGGACGGTCTGGCGCAGGACGATGGCACCCCGGTGGCCTTGCGGGTGCAACGCAAGATCTGGGCCCCGCATTACCGCGCCATGCGTCGCGTTTACCCCGTCGTCGCATAACCACGCATGGGGTAGTCTAGACCCACCTATCAAAGCCGCAGGTCAAGCTCAGCGCGCCTGGCGGGCCACTTTGATGGGCGGGTTTGGCCCCACCCTATGCGTTGCTGCGGCTTAGCCACACTGGTGTGCGGCCCGGGCTGCGTTTTACGCCTTGTTCAGCCAGCTAGAATGCGCTGCTGCACGCTGGCGTCATCAAACACATGCTCCACCGGCACCGGTAGCCGGATGCGCCAGTTCGGATATTCATCGATCGTGCCCGGCAGGTTCTGTTCTTCTTCCAGCGCCAGCAAATCTTCCAGCGGCGCCAATGCCAACGGGCTGGGGGTGGCGGCCACGGCGGTG
>BBFD01000083.1 GCA_001313065.1 Silvimonas sp. JCM 19000 | reverse complement strand
AGCACGGCGCTGTCGATGCCGTACACCGGCGCGGTGCCGGTCGCGGCCGTGCCGGTTGTACCGCTGTGATCGGCGCTGACCTCGTTCGCCCCCGCAGTCACCTTGAGCGTGCTGGCCCACAGTCCGGCGTTGACGCGCACGGCCCGCGCGATCAGGTCGGTGTAGTCGGCCTCACGGCTATCCATGCCCGCCCCGGAAATATCGATCACGCCGCGCTGCACCCGATAGCCATCCAGATTGCCGTGGTTGAGCACGGCGTTGCCGGTGGTGAGCGTAACGCGATGGGCGTTGATAAAGCCGCAACCGTCGCACTGGATGCCCGCCGGATTGGCGATGATGACCTGCGCCCGGCTGCCGGCCACTTCGACATAGCCGCGTAGCTTGCTCGGGTCGCTGGCGTTGACCTCGTTCAGGATGATGCGCGCCGTACCCTTGGCCAGCCACGGGTTACCCTGCACCCAGCCGCCCAGTTGCGTCTGGCTGTTGTTGCGCGCGTTGTTGAGGATGACGCCGTTCCTGTCGACATCAAACTGGCTGTAGACATTGCGCGAAACCCCGGCCGCGCTGGGCGTCTGGATATTGACCAGCGGCACGCCATTGCCCGCGTTCAGCACGGTGGCTTGCTGGGTGACGGGCGCGCCCTTGTCGGCCCTTACCTCGGCCTGTGCCGGTGCGCTCAGCCACCAGACCAGGCCCAGCGCTGCGCATATCGCCAGCCGCAGCGGCTGCAGCGTGACGATGCACGGGCTTGGGGTGGCCGCTGTGCCTGTGCGGCTGCTTTGGCCCTGCTGGTGGGTAATTTCCGCCACCGGCATCCACGACTTGCGGCAGCGATTGAATACCAGGCGATAGCGGCGTTGGTTCATGGCGTCAGAGCCTTCGGAAAGTGACGAGAGCAAACAGGCTCAGCAGGCTAACAACCGGCGGCAGCCGGCGAAGCTGGTCAGATTTACGTGGGCAAAGACAAAATCGGCTGGCACTGCAAGGCGCTTTCGAGAATGAAAGTGGCAGTCAGCGAGCAATAGGTTCTTGAAATGCAGATCGCGACAACAACGCTGTGTAATCCGTGAGTTAGCGCTGCATATTGCGAGCGAGGCTGACCCCGTTGCTGCCGCCCGCCCGTTCAAGCGGGTTGCCAGAATGCTGGCCAGGCGCAGCGCAAGCCAAGGGGCAAGCTATGCGACTTTCGATCAGACCGAAGGCAAGTACAGGCACGCCTTGCGCGCAACAAAAAAGCCCCGCCTCCTGTTCAGGAGACGGGGCTGCGCAGATCAGGCCGAGACGCGGTCCCGGTCACTGCGTGAATTACTTGCTTGCGACTTCCGCTGGCGCTTCGCCGGTTTTACCAACCCAACCGCCGCCCAATGACTTGTACAAGGTCACCAGGTTGGTCAGACGCGACAACTGCAGGCTGATCAGGCTTTGTTGCGCCGTGAACAGCGAGCGTTGCGAATCCAGCGTCGACAGATAACTGTCTACGCCTTTGTCGTAACGCAGTTGCGACAGGTTGTAGCGCGTGCTTTCAGCCTGCACCAGATCGGATTGCGCCTTGATCTGGTCATCCAGCTGGTGGCGTGCCACCAGACCATCCGACACCTCACGGAAAGCCGACTGGATCGACTTTTCGTATTGCGCCACGGCGATCTTCTGCGCGGTGTTGGCGACGTCGAGGTTGGCGCTGTTACGGCCACCGTCAAAGATCGGCATGGTAATGCTGGGGCCGAAGCTCCATGCACTCTGGCCGCTGCCAAACAGACCGCTCAGCGCCGGGCTGGACGAACCATAAGCCCCGTCAGCGTAATGGTCGGGAAAAAAACGCAGCGCGTGCGGCACCGATATTGGCGTTGGCCGCCTTCAGCGCATGCTCGGCCTGGACAATGTCGGGACGGCGTTCCAGCAGATCGCTGGACAAACCGGCCGGCAGATCGGCCAGCATCTGCTCGTCACCCAGCTTGGTTCCGGCGGCAGATCGGCCGGCAACGGTTGGCCAATCAAGAAGGCCAACGCGTTTTCGGCTTGCGATTTTTGCTGGATGGCCGAAGCCGCTGCACCTTGCGCCGTGTTCAGTTGCGACTGTACCGAAGCCAGATCGAGCGCCGAAGCGGCACCCACATCAAAGCGGCGTTTGGTCAGATCAAAACTGGCCTGATAGGACTTGAGCGTTTCGTTGGCCAGGTTCAGTTGCGCCTCGGCCGACAGCACGGTCAGGTACTGGCTGGCCACTTCGGACACCAGCGTAATCTGCGCGGTCTTTTGCGCTTCGGCGGTGCCGAAATAGGTTTCCAACGCAGCGTTCTTCAGGCTTTGCACGCGGCCGAACAGATCAAGCTCATAGGCGGTAAAGCCGAGGTTGGCGCTAAAGCTGTTGCCCGTCACTTCGCGACCCGACGTGTTCATATTGGCGGGCGTATGGGCACGGGTGCCATCGGCCGCCGCATTGACGGTCGGGAACAAATCCGCGCGGCTGATCTGATATTGCGCGCGGGCTTGTTCGACTTGCAGCACAGCCACGCGCAGGTCGCGGTTGTTTTGCAGCGACAGCTCGATCAGCTTTTGCAGACGCGCGTCAGCAAAGAAATCTTGCCAGCCGATGTCGGCCGCCAACGTTTTGCCTTGCGTCGCCACGTTATCGCCATAAGCACCGCCGGTGGGAAAAGCACCCACCGGACTGGCCGGGCGTTGGTAGGTCGGGGCCAGCGTGCACGCGCTCAGCGCGGCCGCCAGCGCGGTGACCAGAAACAATTGCTTAGTCATGTTTGTCTCCCTCCGGCGCGGCAAGGCTTGGGCCGGGGTATCTTCCGTCGGTGCATCCGGGATATGGAAGAAGCGGTTTACCACCACAAAGAACAGCGGCACAAAGAAGATGGCCAGCACGGTGGCGGTAATCATGCCGCCCGCTACACCGGTACCGATGGCGTTCTGGCTGCCCGAACCCGCGCCGTTGGCAATCACCAGCGGCAACACGCCCAGGATAAACGCAATCGAGGTCATCAGAATCGGACGCAAACGCATGCGCACCGCTTCGATGGTGGCGTCGTACAGCGACTTGCCGCCTTCATGCAGTTCCTTGGCAAATTCCACGATCAGAATGGCGTTCTTGGCGGACAGGCCGATGGTGGTCAACAGACCCACCTGGAAATACACGTCATTGGACAAGCCACGGCCCGTTGCGGCCAGCAGCGCGCCTATCACACCCAGCGGCACCACCAGCATCACCGAGAACGGAATCGCCCAGCTTTCATACAGCGCGGCCAGACACAAGAACACCACTGCCAGCGAAATCGCGTACAACATCGGCGCTTGCGAGCCGGAGGCTTTTTTTCTTCATACGACAAGCCGGTCCACTCATAGCCTATGCCAGGCGGCAGTTTGGCAATCATGTTTTCGACTTCGGTCATGGCATCGCCGGTCGATTTGCCCGGGGCCGGAGCACCCAGAATTTCGACAGAAGAAATACCGTTGTAGCGTTCCAGCTTGGGCGAACCGTAGATCCAGTGCGCGGTCGAGAAGGCAGAGAACGGCACCATCTGACCCTTGGCGTTACGCACGTACCATTTGTCCACGTCTTGCGGCAGCATGCGGAACGGTGCGTCGGATTGCACATAGACCTTCTTCACGCGGCCTTTATCAATGAAGTCATTGACATAGGACGAGCCCCACGCGGTCGACAGCGTCTTGTTGACGTCCGACAGACTCAGCCCAGCGCCGAAGCTTTTTTTGCTGGTCAACTTCGATCTTGTACTGCGGCGTGTCTTCCATACCGTTCGGGCGCACTGCCACCAGGTTGGGGTTTTTTTCGCCGCCATACCCAGCAACATATTGCGTGCTTCGATCAGCTTGTCATGTCCGACACCACCACGATCCTGCAACTGCAAGTCGAAACCGGTGGCGTTACCCAGTTCCAGCACGGCAGGCGGGGCAAAAGCAAATGCCATTGCTTCTTTGTACTGGGCAAATGCACCCATGGCGCGGTTGGCAATGGCCGTTACCTTCTGGTCTTTATCGCCACGTACGCTCCAGTCTTTCAGGCGCACAAAGGCAAGACCCATGTTCTGACCACGACCGGCAAAGCTGAAGCCCGCCACCGAGAACACCGACTCGACATCGCTCTTTTCGTTTTGCAGGAAATGGTTTTCCATCTTGACGATCGATTTGAGCGTTTGCTCCTGCGTGGCACCCACCGGCAACTGCACCTGAGTAAACAGAATGCCCTGATCCTCATCCGGCAAGAACGCGGTCGGCATACGGATAAACAGGAAGGCCATGATGCCGATGATCACCACGTAGATCAGGAAGAAGCGGATCGAGCGACGAATCACCCCACCCACGGCCGACTGATAACGCAGGTTGGCAGCGTCGAACTTGTTGTTAAACCAGCCGAAGAAACCGGTGTCTTTGGCGTGGTGACCTTTCTGGATCGGCTTGAGCATGGTGGCGCACAGTGCCGGTGTCAGTACCAGCGCAACCAGCACCGACAGGGCCATGGCCGAGACGATGGTGATGGAGAACTGGCGATAAATCGCACCGGTGGAGCCGCCAAAGAACGCCATCGGCACAAACACGGCCGACAACACCAGCGCAATACCGACCAGGCGCCGGTGATCTGGTCCATCGATTTGCGCGTGGCTTCTTTGGGCGACAAACCTTCTTCGCTCATCACCCGCTCAACGTTCTCGACCACCACGATGGCATCATCGACCAGCAGACCAATCGCCAGCACCATCCGAACATGGTCAGTACGTTGATTGAGAAACCCGCGATCGACAGAATGCCGAAGGTACCCAGCAACACCACCGGCACGGCGATCGTCGGGATCAGCGTGGCGCGGAAGTTCTGCAAGAACAGGTACATCACCAGGAACACCAGCACGATGGCTTCAAGCAGCGTCTTGACCACGTCTTCAATCGACAGCTTGACGAAGGGGGTGGTGTCGTACGGATAAACCACCTTCAGCCCTTGCGGGAAGTAGCGCGAAAGATCGTCCACCTTGGCGCGTACGGCGTTGGCAGTGTCAAGCGCGTTGGCGCCAGTGGCCAGCTTGATAGCCAGACCGGACGCAGGCTTGCCGTTGTAGCGACTCACAACCGAATAGTCTTCACCACCCAGTTCTGAACGCGCTACGTCTTTCAGCCGCACCTGGCTGCCGTCGGTATTGACCTTGAGCAGAATCTGGTCGAACTCGGCCGCGGTTTGCAGACGCGTTTGCGCAGTAATCGTGGCATTCAGTTCTTGCCCGGGTATGGCCGGCGCACCGCCCAATTGACCCGCCGAAACCTGCACGTTCTGCGCCGAGATGGCATTGCTGACATCCAGCGCGGTCAGTTGATAGCTGGCCAGTTTGTTGGGATCCAGCCAGATGCGCATGGCGTATTGCGAGCCAAACACCTGGATATCACCCACACCCTGCACGCGGCTGATCGGGTCTTTGACGTTGGCCGACAGATAATCGCCCAGGTCATTGCGGTTCATGCTGCCATCTTCGGATACAAAGCCCAGCACCATCATGAAGTTCTTGGTGGCTTTGGCAACCTTGATACCCTGCTGCTGCACTTCTTGCGGCAGCAACGGCGTGGCCAGTTGCAGCTTGTTCTGCACCTGCACTTGCGCGATGTCCGGGTTGGTCCCGGCCTTGAACGTCAGCGTAATCGACACCGAACCCGATGAATCACTGGTCGACGCCATGTACAGCAGGTTGTCGATCCCGTTCATCTGTTGCTCGATCACCTGCGTGACCGTGTCTTCCACCGTCTTGGCCGATGCGCCCGGGTAAGTGGCGGTAATGGCTACGGACGGCGGCGCAATCGTCGGATATTGAGAGATCGGCAAGGTACGCATTGCCAATATCCCGGCCATCATGATGACGATGGCGATCACCCACGCAAAGATCGGGCGATCAATAAAAAAAATCTTGCCATGTGAGACTCCCGATCAGTTTGCGGCGGCGGTGGCCGAGGCTGCAGCGGAAGCAGGCGCAGCGGCAGGTGCCGAAGCATCTGCTGCAGGCACGGCTTTCACTTGCGCACCCGGTTTGACCTTCTGCAGGCCGGCCACAATCACTTGCTCGCCGGCTTTGAGACCGCTACTGACCACCCACACATTACCCACGGCGGCACCGGTGGTAATCGGACGCGCTTCAACCTTGCCGTCGGCGCCAACCACCATCACGCTGGCATTGCCGGTCGGGCCACGCTGCACGGCCATTTGCGGCACGGTAATGGCGTTGTCCTGCACGGCTTGCGCCACCTTGGCCCGCACATACATACCCGGCAGCAAGTCATGATGCGGGTTCGGGAATTCAGCACGCAGCGTGACCATGCCGCTGGTTTGATCGACAGTGATGTCGGAGAACAGCAACTTGCCCTTCTGGCTGTAGGTGCTGCCGTCTTCCAGGATCAGCGACACTTCAGCGGTCGAGCCCTGAGCGCCCTTGACCTTGCCCGACTGCAGCGCGCGGCGCAGCTTGAGCAATTCGGTGCTGGACTGGGTGACGTCGACATAGATCGGATCGGTCTGGGTCACGGTGGCCAGCAGGGTTGCTTCGCCTTGACCAACGAGGGCGCCTTCAGTGACTTGCGCCTTGCCCACCGTGCCGGAGATCGGCGAAGTGACCGTGGTGTAGCCCAGGTTCAGGTTGGCGCTGGTGACTTGCGCTTTGGACGAGGCCACTTGCGCTTCACCTTGTTTGACGGCGATCAGGGCATTGTCGTAATCCTGCTTGGACACGGCGTTAACGGTGACCAGATCGCGATAGCGGCCTTCCACCAGCTTGGCTTGCGCCAGGGCGGCTTCGGCATTCGCTTGCGAGGCTTTCGCGCTATCGAGCGCGGCTTGCATCGGAGCCGGATCAATCCGGAACAGCACTTGCCCCGCCTTGACGTCGGAGCCTTCTTCAAAAGTACGCTTCAGCACGATACCGGCCGCACGTGCGCGGACTTCAGCCACGCGTACCGCATTGACACGGCCTTGCAGTTCAGTGGTCAGCGGCAGGCTGCCCTGCTGACCGCCACCGTGTTTACTTCAGGCGGGCCGGACGGCGCTTGCTGCGCCGGCTTTTCACCGCAGGCACTCAGTGTCGCGATGGCCGCAAGAGCGGCCACCGTGGCAAGGCGTAAGCGGAATGGAGTCTTGTTTTCACGCATGTGCGTCCCCGTGAGATTCAAGTAGAGAGGTCAAAAAAGTGTCGCCGCAAAGTCATCAGCGGGCCGGTCTGCGCCGACCTGGATAACGACCATTGGTAAAAAGTCGCAGCGGATCGTAACATACATACATTCGCGGATGTATGTATGAGCCCGAAAATAATTTAGGATTTTACTATTCAGCCGGAAACCAGACCGGGACTGACTTCAAAGGTTCAAAAGCATGGCCAGAAAAAACCAAAGAAGAAGCGCAAGAAACCCGCGCGCTGATTCTTGAAACGGCTGAACGTCTGTTCAGTGCACAAGGCGTTGCCCGAACTTCACTGCACCACATCGCCGATGCGGCCGGTTTGACGCGGGGCGCCATCTATTGGCACTTCAAAAACAAGTCTGACTTGTTCAATGCCATGGCTGATCGAATCTGTCTGCCGATGGAGGCTCTGCTTGAACCGGACGAGAACGGTTTGTATCAAGACCCATTGAGCCAGCTCCGTCAGGGCATCGTCAAGGTGCTGTCCGAAACGGCCACCGACGAACGTCAGCGCCGCGTATTTGACGTGCTGTTCAACAAGTGCGAATACACCGAAGACATTGATGAAGTAGTGCAACGTCGCCACCGGGCCATGCGGGATGGCGCGGCCCGAGTGCGCGGTTTGCTGGAACAGGCCATCGCGCGTGGCCAGATGCCCGCCATGCTCAATGTGGCACGGGCGGAGGTGATGTTGCACAGTCTGCTCACCGGCAGCTTGGGCCTGTGGTTGTTCGAGCCAGAGCGCTTTGATTTGCAGCATGAAGCCGAGATCATGCTGGAGGCTACATCGATATGCTGCGGCTGAGCCGTCGCTGCAACGCGCCTGAATTGCGCATTGATCAAATGGCCCAGGCTCGGGCAAGACGACGATGCCGTCTTCATCACTATATAAATAGTGCCCCGGCGTGAAGGTGACGCCGCCAAAGCCCACCGCCACATCGAGCTCACCCGCGCCCGCTTTGGCGCTTTTGCGGGGATTGGTGCCTAGCGCCTTGATGCCGAAGTACAGCGTCTGCAATACCGCGGCGTCGCGCACCGCACCATAAATCACCAGACCGCCCCAGCCATGCTCGAGCGCCAGATTGGCGATCACGTCGCCTACCAGCGCGCTATGCAGCGAGCCGCCGCCATCCACCACCAGGATTGCACCGGCTCCGGCTGTTGCCAGCGTTTGCTTGACCAGCGCATTGTCGCCCGCGACACGCACTGTGCGGATGCGCCCTTCCATCTTCAGCTTGCGGCCGTAATGCAGAAACTGCGTATCGCAAGACGGCGCGTCGGGCACGGCATCGATCAAATCGGCAGTAGCAATCGGCATGGCGCGGCAATCTCAGGTTATAGGGATGTTCTGCATCTTAGCAGCCACCCGCCGCGCAGCCGGGTTTGCTGCTTTAGCTGGCCAGCCGGGCCAGGGCATCGCCGGTTACGCGGCAAATGCGCCAGTCAGGCAGCACATCGGCACCAAGGCTCTGATAAAAAAAACGAATGGCGTTTGCGTTCCAGTCGAGCACGCTCCAGTCAAAGCGGCCATAGCCGCGCTCAAAGGCGATGCGGGCCAGATGTTTGAGCAGGGTTTCGCCCAGACCCAGCCCACGCATCGCCGGGCGTACGTATAAATCTTCCAGATACAGGCCGCGCCGGGTCAGAAAGGTCGAGTAGTTTTCAAAATAGAGCGCAAACGCCTGCACGCTGCTTTCTACTTCGGCCACCACGGCATAAACCACTGGCCGGGCACCGAACAAATCTTCTTGCAAGCGCTGTTCGCTCATATCCAGCAAATGGGTGAGTTTTTTTCAAATTCGGCCAGTTCGGCCACCATTTGCAGAATGGCGGGGACATCGGCGGGAGTGGCATTGCGGATAACGGGGGTCAGAGACATGGTTTTTTTCCTGCGGGAGCGGTTTGGTAAAAGTACCAAAGCAAACGGGCGACACTGAGGTCGCCCGTTTTTTTTACTGATTAACGATCAGAAACGCTTATTTGGCGTGGTTGATCATGTAGTGAGCGGCGGCGCGGAATTCATCATCCGTACCCGAGTAGCCGCCTTTGACCGGCATTTGACCATTGCCGTTTTTCAGCACGTTTTCGATGACAGCGTTGGGGTCTTTGCCGTTGAGCTTGGCCGCCCACTGACCTTTGTCACCGAAGGTGGGTGCGCCCAGCAGGCAGTACCGTGGCAAGCCTTGCAGGTGCTTTCGAATACTTCTTTGCCCTTGGTTTCAGGGTCTACCGCACCACCCGCACCCGCTGCCGGTTCCGGCGCCACAAACTTGGCACCACCCGCATTGGCCATATAAGCCACGGCGCGCTTCACTTCATCGTCGGTCAGGTCAGCCGCGCCACCACGTGCCGGCATGGCATTAAAGCCGTGCAAAGCGTGGTCGATCAGGGTGTCGAAACCCTTGGCAATACGCGGGCCCCACATGCCTGCATCGCCAAACTTGGGCGAGCCGGCCAGGCCCGCGCCGTGACAGGCAATACAGACCGCTTCAAAGACCATCTTGCCAGTACGCGAGCCCGGAGGCGCGCTATCGACAATCTTGCTGACGCCAACGGGTTGCAGGCGTGCCGAAATGGCTTCGTTGGTCATGGTCGACAGGCCAGATCGACACCGCTACCGGCGGTGAACAATTTGACCACCATGAAAATAAACAGCGGCACTCCGATCAGTGCCGCAACAAGCAGGCCAACAATGCTCTTGACTCCGGAAGCGTTCGAACCGCTCATGCTGCCATCCCTTTTAGTTGTTCGTGTTGCGAAGGTTAAAATCAGAATTGCGGCGAATTATACCGACAAGGCCCACCGCGGGAAAGCGCATAGACGCTGCGAAACAAACGCGTTATTATCCGGCCCTCACTGCGAGTGCGCCCGTAGCTCAGTTGGATAGAGTGTCAGTTTCCGAAGCTGAAGGTCACAGGTTCGATCCCTGTCGGGCGCACCAATCATTTGTTAGTCCGCTGCAGCACGGCCATCTTGCGTCCCGGCGGTGCTCGCAATGCTCATGGGCATCCAGCCCACTCCGCTTACTCCGCTCCGGCGGTACGCAACCTGGCCGCACTGCAGCGGCCCCGATACCTTGGTGATTCAACTTCTTTTGTTGCGGCGATGCGCTGCGCTGTCGCCTTGCATTCGTGCGGGGCGCTGCGCTGCCGCTTTTTTTGTTGGCACTGGCGCATCTAGAAGCTACTGCCATACGGTGGGTCTAGACCCACCACCCAAAGTGGCATATCAAGATCGCACCACCGCTCATGCAGCTATGGAGGGTGGGTCTTGACCCACCCCATGCAAGGTACTGCGTTGTATCGTTTATTACCGGGACCTGCGGTCGTTGATGGCCCCCGTCCACTTTGGCGACGCCACGGCCCTGTTCGTAACGCCACAATCGCCGCGCATCTCACTCCGCTCCAGTTGCCGCAGCCACCTTTACCGTATTCCTCCCCGCCGCCTTAGCCAGATACAAGGCTGGTCCGCTCTGCGCAATGTATTGTCCAGATCCGGTTCGCCGGGCTGCCAGTCGGCGGCGCCGATGCTGACGGTAACGCGCAGGCGCAGGTCTTCGAAGTCCATGGATTGCCGGGCGATGGCCAGGCGGATGCGTTCGGCCACTTCGGCGGCGCGGGGCAAGAGGGTGCCGGGCAGCAGCAACACAAACTCTTCGCCGCCGTAACGGGCCACCACATCGTCGGGGCGCACGCAGGTTTTCAGGATGCGGGCGGCTTCGGTCAGAGCAAGGTCGCCGGCGGCATGGCCGTGGCTGTCATTGATGCTTTTAAAGAAATCGAGGTCGACCATCAGCAGCGTCAACGGCTGGCGTGTGCGGGTGGCACGCTCCACGCTGCGCGCGGCACACCACATCAGATAGCGCCGGTTATGCAGGCCAGTCAACGCATCCACGGTGGCGTGACGCTCCAGTTCTTCTTGCGTTTGCACCAGCTCCTGGTGCGATGCGCTCAGCATCTGATAATTAAGCGCATTACCCAAGGCTACGGCGCTGTAGGCCGCGATATTGCGAAACACCAGTTGTTCGACTTCGCCATAAGCGTGCACACGTCCGGACTGGATAGATATCACGCCCAGCATGCGACTACCCACGGTGAGTGGGGCAAACAACAGCGTGTGCATGGGCAAGGTGCCGGGTATATGGCGCGGATCAACTTCGTCCGGGCCGAACTCCACCAACAATTCGCGACGCTCGCGGAAAGCGCGGGCGCTGTTAGAGGCCGGATCATCCAGCGCCACCACCGGCCCCGGCGTTTTGTTCTCGCCCTCAGCCGAATAAGCCGGCACCAGCTTGTCGCCCTCCAGCAACCATACGCGCAACCCTGCCACGTCCAGCAAAGTCCCGGCGTGCCGCGACAAGGTGGCAAAAAATGGCGTTCAGATCCGGCGTGGCGGTGATTTCCTGGCCGATGGCGCCCAGGCTCTCCAGGATGGCCAGTTTGCGCCGCTCGGTGGCCAGCAATTCACGCTGGTACGCCGCCTCACGCTGCGCGTTTTCCGCCTCGTGCCGCGCCGAGGTAGTGGCAATCTGGCGCGTGGCGCGCTGGGTGTTTTCGCGATTAAGCGCCTCGATGCGTTTACGCTCGTAAAACAAGGCCTTGACCGGATCGCCCGCCTGCTCCCATGCCAGCGCACAGGTCGCCAGATAATCGTCCTCAGGCTGCCAGTCGGCCGAGCGTTGGGCCGCCACCAGATCGAGATAATGCAGAGCGGGGCTGGGCGCTGTCTGTTCAGACGGCCCGGGCAAATCAGGATGACGGGTATAGATATGCGCCAAAGCCAGCAAGGCGCGATGGCGGTTTTCAAAATCGATCAACGTCGGCACTTGCAAGGCGCCGTGCGCCAGGCGCAAGGCTTCGTCTATCTCGCCCAAGCGCTCCAGACATTCAGCCAGCCCGGACAACACGCGCGGCAGTATATCCAGATGGCCGCCCGCCTCCGCCGCCTGCAGCGCTTCTTCAAATGCGCTGCGCGATTCCGGCAGCAAGTGCAGGCGCGCGCAAACCTCGCCCAACAACGCCACCGCAATGACAAATACCCGTGAGCGCCGCAGCGGCTGCAGCCATTGCCGTGCCTCGCGCGCAGCTTTCAAGCTTGCTCAAGCTGGCCCAGCGTCTGATACACGTCGGACAAGGTATAGAGCGCAGCCCCCATATTCAGCGGCCAGCGCCGTGGCCGCGCCAGCGTCAACGCTTGTTCGACATACAGGGTTTGCGTGCCGGTATCGCCCAGATTACCCATTGCGCCACCAGCATTCGCCAGGCAAGGCAAGACCTGCCGCACCAGCCCGGCATCCAGCAACAAGCGCGCGCCTTCATCAAATGCGGGACGACACGCCTGGTATTCGCCCTCGATAAACTGGAACAAGCCGCGCGCGTAATACAGCAAGCCATTCAGCGCCGGGTCATCCGGAAAATGTGCATGCACATCCGACGAGGCCAGCGCCAGTGCCGCCGGTTGGCTCAAAAAACGCCTGGTCCACCGCTAACCACACGCGGCAGGCAGTCTGTCGATAAAGATCATCGCCTGTTGATACCATGCCAGCGCCTGATCCAGCGCCAACTGGCGATCATCCGGCCGGCCTGATCATGCGCGACGCGCGAACGCAGCAAGGCAACATCGCCCCGCCCGGCACGATGGTTGACGGTGGCAAAACCGGCATCGGCTTGCAGGATCAGTTCATGCGCTTCATCCAGCCGCGCAGCCAACCAGGCCAGTTCGGCCCGGATCAGCAATACGCGCGCAAGCGCCTCGATGCCGACTACGGGCTCGAGTTGCATCAGCAAGGCTTCAACCTGCTCGGGTTCGTCCTGCCGCGTTAGCCAGGCAAGCTCCAGCAACAATTCGGCACGCGACGTGGACGTGGCGGCCAGGGTCTGGCGCAGCGCGGCAACATGAGAGCGGGCGGCGTAAAGTTTCATGTCCTGAAGAATAGCGCGCGGCGGCAGAATGTGCTGCCAGCGCGGCACTGACGACCGCCCACGCTGCGGCGATCGCGCTACACTGCGGCGCGCCAACCCGGCCAGCGCCATGTTGGTTTGCACTCGGGCCGCCACGTGCCATGCTGAAAAAAAATCCCTGCGCGACGCCAGCCTCGCAATTCAAACATTCACCGCACAGCGAGCACATTCATGCGTATCCGGCCGTGGGCCATTTCGGCGGTCGCCTTGTTGTTGGCCACGTTCTGCGCCCCGGTCAGCGCCGAGATCGGACAACAACTTGAAGTCTCGTCCGGCCCCGATTACCCGCCGTTTGCCGACAGCAACCTGCCCGATGGCGGCATGCTCACCGGCATCGTCCGGCGCGCTTTTGCGTTACGCGGCATTCAGGTGCAACTGACGTGGCTGCCATGGCGGCGCTCGGAACTCGATAGCGCCAATGGCGTATTTGCCGCGACTTATCCCTATGTACGCACCGCCGAGCGCAGCAAACGGTTTGTGTATAGCGAAGAGCTCTACACCGTCACCACCTGGGTGTATGCGCGGCCAGAACTGGCCAATGCCCCGCCCGAAGAACTGGCGCGGCACATCCAGTGCGTGCCGCAAGGTTATGCCGTGGGCGTGCAGGCAGAAGCAAAACTGGGGCCGGTACGTGGCATCCAGCAACCGGCCAATCTGGATGCCTGTGCGCGCATGGTGCTGATGGGCCGGGCCGATTTCTTTCTTGCCAACGACGCCGCTGGCGGCGTGGTCATGCGCAGCATGCCGCGCGGCAAGCTGGTGCATTCCGAACAGCCGTTTGTGGGCAACTCACTGCATTTGATGGTTCCGGTGCGGCGCAAAGATGCCGCGTTTGTCATCCACCAGTTCAACCTCGGCCTGCAACAGCTCAAGCGCAGCGGCGAATACGATCGCTATATCGCCGATTATTTGCGCGACCACCCGGTACCGCGTTAGCCTGCGCTGGCTGTGACGGCCATCACCGATATCCGGCCAGGCTGTAAGCCACCGTTATGATCCGCACAACCTTGCGGAGACATGCAATGACTTACAACGCGATACAAAAAAAGACCTGGCTGGCCCTGCCGATGGCGTTAATGCTGGCGGCGTGCGGCGGCGGTGGCAGCGATGGCAGCAGCACCAGCGTCAGCGCCGGCAGCAGCAAT
>BBFD01000082.1 GCA_001313065.1 Silvimonas sp. JCM 19000 | reverse complement strand
CTAAAGATTTTTTTCCTTCCAGCGCCTTTGGCCCCGCCTATATCAAGGCGCTTAAAGCCGTGCTGCCCGCCGAGGTGCCGGTTTATGCCGTCGGCGGCATCACACCGGGCAATCTTGCCGATTATCTCGCCGCCGGCTGCGTGGGTGCGGGCTTGGGCGGCGATCTGTATCGCGCGGGCCAGAGCGTCGCGCGCACCACCGAACTGGCCCGCCAATTTGTGGCCGCTTACCGGAGTACCCAGGCATGAAAATCACACGCTTAAGCACCTATCGGCTGGCTCCCCGCTGGATGTTTCTCAAGATTGAAACCGACGCGGGCATCACCGGCTGGGGCGAACCCGTTATCGAGGGCCGCGCCCGTACCGTCGAAGCGGCGGTACACGAATTGGGCGATGTCCTGATCGGCCAGGACCCGCATCGCATCAACGACCTGTGGCAGACCATGTATCGCGGGGCGTTCTATCGCGGCGGCCCCATCCTGATGAGCGCCATCGCCGGCATCGACGAAGCATTGTGGGACATCAAAGGCAAGGCGCTGGGGGTGCCGGTGTACCAGCTGCTGGGTGGCCTGGTCCGTGACCGTATCAAGGCCTATAGCTGGGTGGGCGGCGACCGCCCCGCGGACGTGATTGCGGGCATCAAGACCTTGCAGGCGACGGGCTTTGATACCTTCAAGCTCAACGGCTGCGAAGAAATGGGGATTATTGATAACAGCCGCAAGGTCGACGCTGCCGTGGCGGTGGTAGCGGAGATCCGCGCCGCCTTTGGCAACACCATCGAGTTCGGCCTTGATTTTCATGGGCGCGTCAGCGCGCCGATGGCGCGCGTGCTGATCAAACAACTGGAGCCGTACCGGCCCCTGTTTATCGAAGAACCAGTACTGGCTGAACAAGCCGAGTACTACCCACGTCTGCAAGCTGCCACGCATATCCCCATCGCCGCGGGTGAACGCATGTTCTCGCGCTTCGACTTCAAACGCGTGCTGGCCGACGGCGGCCTCGGCATCGTGCAGCCCGATCTTTCGCACGCGGGCGGTCTGACCGAGTGCCACAAGATTGCCGCCATGGCCGAAGCCTACGATGTGGCACTGGCTCCGCATTGCCCGCTGGGGCCGATTGCACTGGCATCGTGCCTGCATCTGACTTCGTCGCGCGGAATGCAGTGCTGCAGGAGCAAAGCATGGGCATCCATTACAACAAAGGTGCCGAGCTGCTTGATTACGTGCTTAACCCGGAGGACTTCAGCATGGCCGAGGGTCACTTCCGCCCGCCCACCAGGCCCGGACTCGGCGTGGTCGTCAACGAGGAATTGGTGATCGAACGCAGCCGCTGCGCGCCCGATTGGCGCAATCCGCTATGGCGCTATCCCGACGGCGCAGTGGCCGAATGGTAGTTACGCGCCGCGCGTAACAGCGCGCTGATTGCGCGTGCGGTCCGGCGCACGTCGAAACCCCGTTAGCAGCGGCCCCGCGCCCGCGGGCTGCCGTTGCCGACACCCCGTTTTACCCTGGCAACACCATAAAAAATCATGGGCGACGCGCTCGCGAGGCGCCGTTACGCCCCTGTCAATCGCACTCTCATGGAAAGTCGTATATGCAAACCCCTGATCTGGCAACACCGCTGCCCGCCGCCGTGGCAGCACAGAAACCCACGCGCCGTCGCTATCTGACACTGCTGATGATCTTTGTCACCGTGGTCATTTGCTACGTGGACCGTGCCAACCTCGCCGTGGCCTCGGCACATATCCAGAAGGAATTCGGCATCAGCCGCACGCAGATGGGCTATATCTTTTCGGCCTTTGCCTGGACTTATACGCCTTCCAGATTCCGGGCGGCTGGTTTCTGGATCGGGTCGGCTCCAGGCTCACCTACTTTATTGCCGTGATGGGCTGGTCTATCGCCACCTTGTTTCAGGGCATGGCCGGCGGCCTTGCCTCGCTGATCGGGCTACGCGCACTCACCGGCCTGTTTGAAGCGCCCGCCTTCCCCACCAATAACCGCATGGTCACCAGCTGGTTTCCGGAGCAGGAACGCGCTTCGGCGGTGGGCTTTTACACCTCGGGCCAGTTTGTCGGGTTGGCGTTTCTGACGCCGCTGCTGATCTGGGTACAGGAATCACTGAGCTGGCACTGGGTGTTTATCCTTACCGGCGGCATCGGCATGCTGTGGGCGCTGGTGTGGCACTTTGTGTATCAGCCCCGCGTAAAGCCCGTGGCATAAACCAGGCGGAGCTGGACCATATCGCTGCCGGTGGCGGCATGATCGATGGCGACGCGCCATCAACGCAGAAATCGCGCGGCGTGGTCACGGCGGCGGACTGGAAAATGATTTTTTTAACCGCAAGTTGATCGGCGTTTATGTCGGCCAGTTTGCCATCGCGTCCACGCTGTGGTTCTTTCTGACCTGGTTCCCCAGCTATCTGACTCAGGAAAAACATGTCAGCGCATTGACCGCGGGCTTTATGACACGGTGCCTTTCCTTGCCGCCTTTGTCGGGGTGCTGCTGTCGGGCTATGCCGCGGACCGTATGGTGCGCGCGGGCAAGTCCATCGGTTTTGCGCGCAAGACGCCGATCATTTGCGGCTTGTTGCTGTCGACGTGCATCATCGGCGCCAATTACACCGATGACCCGCTCTGGATCATGACGTTGATGGCCATCGCCTTCTTCGGTAATGGCTTTGCTCGATCACGTGGTCGCTGGTTTCATCGCTGGCACCGGTGCGGCTGATCGGCCTGACCGGGGGCGTGTTCAATTTTGCCGGCGGCCTCGGCGGCATTACGGTGCCGCTGGTGATTGGCTATATCGCTCAGGATTACGGCTTTGCTCCAGCACTGATCTACATCTCGCTGGTGGCACTGGTCGGCGCCCTGTCGTACATCTTTCTGGTGGGAGACGTACGCCGGGTCGGCGAATAAGTTCAGGCCGGTCTGCTCTGGCGGCGCGCGTGTTGCGCCGCCGCCTGCAACTGGCCCGACAAGGCACCCGCCTGCTCCACCGCCATCCGCACCGCTTGCAGATGATGCTGCGCCTTGCTGCCCGGCACCGGCGTCTTCTGCAGCGAGCGGGTCAGCAAGCTAAGCTGGCCCAGCATTACCTGCAACAGATTATTGAAGTCATGCGCGGCTTCGCTGCTGATATGGCCATCGCCGCCGGCGTCACGGGCATGGCGCAGCGCTTCGGCGGCGGCGTGCCGTTGCGTGACGTCGCGCTGCGAGCCAAGGAAATAGCGCAGCTCTCCGTCCTGATCAAATACCGGCGAGATAAACAAGGCATTCCAGAACGGCGTGCCGTCTTTGCGGTAATTGAGTATTTCGACTGCAATTTCGCGCGGCCAGTCCAGCGCGTCCGTCAACTGCAAGACGATGTCGGCGCGCGTGCCCGGCCCTTGCAGAAAATTGCAGTTGCGGCCCACCACCTCGTCCACGCTGTAGCCGGTCAGATGCGCAAAAGCGGCATTGGCAAACACCAGGGGATGGCCTTCGCTGCGCGCGTCGGCCATCACCATCGGAATACGCGTCTTTTGCAACACGGCATAAAACACGTCGCCTTCCCCGTACGCCGCAAACTGGCGCAAAGCGTCGGCATGCGGCGCGGGGCGGCGGGGAGCGGTGGGCTTGTTCAACATCAGGCCGATGCCTTGCCCAGTAGTTTTTTGTTCCACCGACTGCGAGAAGCTTTCGGTATCGCCCTGCGCCTCGCGACGGAACAACACAAACGAGCGGCCGGTCACCTGGAATTGATCGCCACCATTAAAAGTCGGCAAAGATTCCGGCTCCGGATTATTGGTATCAATCAGGCAAGTCCATTGTTTGTCCGATTCAAAATCAGGCAATTTGAACTCGACCATATCGTGCCAGGCATTGAACACCAGCAACAAGGTGGTATCGGATGCTGGCTTCATGATGGCGCTGACGGCGGCGCGGCCATCGATCAGCATGCCAAAGCAACGCATATTGCCTTCGCCCCACTGTTCGCCAGTCAATTCTTCACCCGCGGGCGACAACCACGTCACATCTTTGGTCTTGAGCTCGTCATTCCATTCCGCAGTCAAAAAAGCGACCACGGCGCAATACCGGAAACGACTGGCGCAGCAGAATCAGCTTTTTTAACAAAGCGTTGCAAGGCCGCGCCCTTGTCATCAATGCCGGCCCAATTCAGCCAGCTGATTTCGTTATCCTGGCAATAGGCATTGTTATTCCCCCCTTGCGAATTGCCGAATTCATCGCCGGCCAACAGCATGGGGGTGCCCTGGCTAAGCAGCAGCGTTGCCAATAAATTGCGCTTTTGTCTTTCCCGCAGCGTGATGATGTTGGCGTCATCGGTGTCGCCTTCGGCACCACAATTCCACGAATGATTATTGGAACTGCCGTCCTGATTGTTTTCACCATTGGCTTCGTTGTGCTTGTCGTTATACGAAACCAGATCGTTCAAGGTAAAACCGTCGTGCGCGGTAATGAAGTTGACACTGGCCCACGGGCGGCGGCCACGTTGATTAAACAGATCGCCCGAGGCGGTCAGGCGCGTTGCCAGCTCCGGCGATTTGCCTTCGTCACCTTTCCAGAAGCTGCGCACGGTATCGCGAAAGCGGTCATTCCATTCGGCCCAACCCGGCGCAAAGCCGCCCACCTGATAGCCGCCAGGACCGCAATCCCACGGCTCGGCAATCAGTTTGACGCTGGACAGGATGGGATCCTGGCGACAGCTCTGCAAAAAGCCGCAGCTCTCGTCAAAGCCGTATTCTTCGCGACCAAGGATGGTGGCAAGGTCAAAGCGAAAGCCATCCACACCCATTTCGGTGGCCCAATACCGCAGGCTGTCCGTCACCATTTGCACCACACGCGGATGGCTCAAATTAACGGTATTGCCGGTGCCGGTATCGTTGATGTAATAGCGACGTTGATCCGGAATCAAGCGGTAATAGCTGGCGTTATCAATGCCTTTAAAACTCAGCGTCGGGCCGAGCTCATTGCCTTCGGCAGTGTGGTTGTACACCACATCCATAATCACTTCGAGACCGGCCTTGTGAAACTGCTTGACCATCTCTTTGAATTCGCTGATCGAATCGCTGGAAAAAATAACGCGGATCGGCGGCAAAGAAGCCCAGGGTGTTATAGCCCCAGTAATTGGTCAGGCCACGGTCCAGCAAATAACTGTCATTCACAAAGGAATGGATCGGCAGCAATTCAACGCTGGTGACGCCCAGATCCTTGATGTATTTGATGACATCGGGCTGGGTCAAGGCCGCAAAAGAACCGCGCAGTTTCTCCGGCACTTTCTCGTTCATTTTGGTAAAGCCATGCACGTGCAATTCATAGAGCACGGTGTGTTCCCATGGCACACGTACGGCGCTTTCATGCGTCCATTCAAATTGCGAGTCGACCACCACGCATTTAGGCACAAACGGCGCGCTATCGCGTTCGTCAAAGCTCAGATCGGCATCGTCGTGGCCCAGGGTATAGCCGAATACTTCGGGCGCCATTTCAGTTCGCCGATATGGCGGCGCGCGTACGGGTCGAGCAGCAATTTATTGTGGTTAAAGCGGTGGCCGTTTTCCGGGTCGTACGGGCCATATACGCGATAACCGTAAACCAGGCCCGGGCCTACGTCGGGTAGATAACCGTGCCAGACTTCATCGGTAAATTCGGGCAGTTCAATGCGCTCGATTTCCTTGCTGCCGGTTTCATCGAATATGCAGAGTTCGACCTTGGTGGCGTGGGCCGAGAACAGCGCAAAGTTGACGCCTTTGCCATCAGGTGGCGCCACGAGGGCCGGGATTGCCTTCGGTCATGCGGGTGCTTGAGGTCACCATTGTTGAGCCTGCGGGGGTGGTTATGAGATTGAGCGCAACTGTGCGGCAAGCCCCGCATTGCAACAATTGTGCGCAAGAGGAAACGACTATAGGAATGCGCCTACTTGGCACCCAGGCTGTAGTCGGCGGCCCGACACGGATCGTCTGTTTGTGACTACGCCAGCTTGCGCGGCTGTTTGACGGCGGCAAAGAAGGCTGACGCCTAGCATGGTTCCATCATTAAAAAAAGGAGTGATGGCCATGAAACTTGCACTCGAAGCCGCTGTGCTCGCCGCCGTCATTGGCCTGGGCGCGGTGGAGATCGCACATACCGCCGACCCCGCCTCCGCCACTCAGGCCGCCAATCCGTCCGTGGCCGCCCCGGATATCAAATTTATGGAGCTGGCCGCACGCTACGCCAACGCCGATATCCAGCTGGCACAGATCGCGCAAACCCAGGCCAATATTCCTGAAGTCAAAGCCTTTGCGCAGCAGATCATTACGCTGCAGCAAGCGCATTTGCAGGCGCTGGACAAGCTGGCCAAAAAAACAAGGGCATTGTGCTGCCCAGCGAACCGGATGCGGAGGCATTGACGCTGGCCAAACATCTAAAGACGCAAAAGAGCCCGATGTTTGAGCACGATTATCTAAGCCTGGCGTTGCCAAGAAAAAAGCTCGATGCGCAAACGCTGTATCTGGATGAAACCGAGCACGGCAAAGATGCCGATATCAAAGCCATTGCACAAAGCTCGATGCCGATACTGGATGACCAGTTATCCATGGCGCGCAAACTGCTGGCCAACTCGCGCAGCGAATAACAACCCATCTATCAGCACGGAGGAGTTTGATCATGCCTGCGCAGCCCGTACGCAAAGCAGTGTTTCCGGTGGCCGGTTTTGGCACACGGTTTTTTGCCGATGACCAAAGCATCGCCCAAAGAAATGCTGCCCATCGTCGATAAACCGCTGATCCAGTACGCGGTAGAAGAAGCCGCCGCCGCGGGCATTACGCAAATGATTTTTTGTGACCGGGCGCGGTAAACGCAATATCGAAGACCACTTTGATAAAGCGTATGAGCTGGAAGCCGAGCTGGCCGCGCATGGCAAAGATGAATTGCTCAAACAAATCCAGTCTGTCATTCCGGACAACCTGAGCTTTACCTATACCCGCCAGGTGGAACAACGCGGCCTGGGCCATGCGGTGTTATGTGCGCAGCCGCTGGTGGGCAATGAGCCATTTGTGGTTATTCTGGCCGATGATTTAATCGATGCTGAAACACCGGCTATCCGCCAATTACTGGATGTCTATGAGGAATATTCCTGCAGCGTAATTGGCATGCAATCCGTACCGGCAGAAGATACCAAACAATACGGCATCATTTCGGGTTCAGAATTAGGCCCACGTTTATATAGTCTGGATGGCATTGTTGAAAAAAACCTGATCCAGCTGATGCGCCTTCCAATTTTGGCGTTGTAGGCCGATACGTATTTACGCCGGATATATTTGAGGTATTGGCGCAGACTGCGCCGGGCAAAGGCGATGAAATCCAGCTGACCGATGCCATCGAAACCTTGCGCAGCCAGGGCAAACCCATCCGTGCTTATGCCTTTGAAGGTGAACGCTACGACTGCGGCAGCAAACTGGGCTATCTGTGCGCCACTGTGGACTACGGTCTGCGCCATCCCGATCTGGGCGCGGCCTTCGCGCGCTATCTGGGAGTAAACCTGCCGTACACGCCACATCGAGTCAAAGTGGATGACCCGGGCGCGGACGGCACGCCGATTATCTAGCATATGCAAAGGCGGGATTAGACCCGCCTTTTTTGTATTATTTTCTTCAATATTATTGATTGATGTTTTTGTCGGACAAATCCGCTTTATGTCCCGTAAAGATGACGAAAACTGTAGGACGCAGCCGACCGCTTAATCAGCCCTGAATCAATGGGTTTTTTAACGGCTAATGTTTAGAATGCAAAGCGTGGAGTCCGGAAACAATATTGGACAACCTTAATCCAGTACCAGGAGGAAATGATCATGCTTCACTATGCCGTCGTATTCTTTATTATCGCCATTATTGCTGCCGTATTCGGCTTCGGTGGAATTGCAGCAGGCGCCGCAGATATTGCTCGTATTCTGTTCTTCTTGTTCCTGGTTATTTTCCTCGTCAGCGTTGTGCTGGGCTTTATGCGAGGGTGGTAACGAGGTCGCAGTGAGATAACCGCCAGGCGCGAGTGCCCTAACTGGCACGGCCCCTGGCGGTTTTCTATTGTTTAGCAACAAGCGCCGTCGCCTGGCCTGCCCATCCGGCCGGGTTGGACTAAGTACAGGGAAGTCATGACCGCTCCAGATCACGTTCGCATCCTGGTTGCCGATAGTCATCCTATCGTGCGCCTGGGCGTTGCCGACTCTATCCACACCGAGCCCGACCTTAAGGTCACCGGTGAGGCTGCCAGTGGCGACGAAGTGATTTCTTTGCTGCGCAAGCATCAATATGACGTGATCTTGCTGGACATTGCCATGCCGGGCAAAAAAACGGACTGGATACCCTGCACGCCATCCGCCAGATCGAACCGGCCCCCGCCGTGCTGATCTTTAGCGAATACCCGGAAAGCCTTTACGCCATCAGCATGCTACGGGCCGGCGCCAAAGGTTTTATCAGCAAGTCAGATCCGCCAGCCGCATTAACCGGCGCCATCCGCCGCGTGGCTTCGGGTAACCATTATCTGAGCGATGCCACGCTCAACCAGTTGGTGAGCCAGGTGACCTTATCCAGCGACCGACCTATGCACGAAACGCTGTCCGCGCGTGAATTCCAGATTTTTTTTATCGCATTGCTATCGGGCAAGATCCGATGCAGATTGCCAAAGAACTTAATCTTTCGGCCAAGACGGTCAGCAGTTATCGCAGCGGCATTCTGCAAAAAAAATGGGCTTTGGCTCTAATGCCGACCTGATCCGTTATGCGATCCGCGTCGGCATCGTCAAATAAGCGCAGCCGCTTGCCACAGCGTCAGCTTGACCGGACAACGCAAAGCACCGGATAACTGCTGCTCGATGCTGGCCGTGGCCGGAATCTGCAGGCCCGCAGCCAGGCGCAATTCCAGTTCCAGCGTGCCGTTGATGTAATGCAGCACCACTTGCCAGCCACCCTGCTCCACGTCCCCCAGCAAACCACTGAGCGCCGCCACCACATCGCGGCGGGTGGGCAATGGCACATCGGCCGGCGAGTCCATTTCGCGCGGGTCGATATGCACCTGCACATCCAGCACATCAAACTGCGCGAGCACTGCGCGCCGCGCCAACACCGCCACGTGATGGCCCTCGCTGACACTGATGTGGGCGTCGACTTCCAGATGTACATCCACCAGCGCCGAATCGCCCATCTTGCGCGTGCGCAGATCATGCGCATTGAGCACGCCCGGCGTGTTTTCCAGCACTTTGCGTATCGCATCGACCTGCGGCGGGGGCAGCGCGCGGTCCATCAGATCGTTGAGGGCATCCCAACCAAAGGTCCAGCCCATGCGCCCCACCAGCACGCCAACAATGATCGCCGCCAGCGGATCGAGCACCGGAAAACCAAGCAGATTGCCGATCACACCCAGCGCCACCACCAATGAAGACGCCGCGTCCGAGCGGGCGTGCCATGCATTGGCCATCAGCATGCTGGAATTGACGCGTTTGGCCTCGCGCATCATGTAACGGAACAGGCCCTCTTTGGCGACGATGGCCGCCACCGCCACCCAGAGGGCGACGGCATGTACTTGCGGGATATGGCTGGGGTCCTGAATACGTTCCACCGCGCGGAACAACATCACACCAGCCACGCTCAGCAACAACACGCCCAGCGCCAGCGATGCGGCGTTTTCAAAGCGGGCGTGGCCATATTGATGGTCGGCGTCGGCGGCTTTGTGGCTGTGTTTGTTGGCAAACAGCACCACAAAATCCGAAAGCAGATCCGACAAGGAATGCAGACCGTCCGCGATCAAACCTTGCGAATGCGCCAGCACGCCGGTGACCAGCTGGCCTATGGTCAAACAGATATTCACCCACACGCTCACCCAGCTGGAACGCGAGGCAATGGCCTGGCGTTGTTCGCTACTGAGCGAGGGGGTATCGCGGTTTAGATCGACGCGTGACAAATCAGCTTTCTGCCTCTTCGGATTCGGGTTCGTCTTCTTCCGGCAAGCGGATCAGACCGGTGTGGAAACCATATTCATAGACTTCGCCATAGCGGCCCCATTCGATGGCCACCTTGAGCACGCGTTCGGCTTCGTCGGCATCCATAGACTCGCGCAGCATGCGCAAGAACGGCTCTTCTGGCAACTCGCCCGAATCACTGCTATCAAGGCTATGGCGGATATGGGCCGCCAGGGGCACGTGTGCCAACAGTTGCGTACCAAAGATTTGCTGGCGCTCGGTATTTTCGGCCTGCACATAACGCTGGCCCAGCGGCGTGGTTGCAATATCGCCATGCGCCACCTGCGCCAGCCCGAGCAAATGCAGCGCATCGGTCAGCGGCAGCAATTCATCGTCGGTCAGCTCGGTTTCTTCACCCAGAGCCGGCAAATCAGCACGGCCATTGAATGGCGGCTCGGACAACATTTCCAGCAAGCTTTCCATACGGCTGACGTCGGCTTCCGGCAAACGATAGGCCAGATGCAGATCGCTGGTGCCTCGGTGGTTTTGCCGGCACGGGTACGCGCCGTCATCAGGGCGTACACCTCGTCGATCAGGCTGCGCACTTCTACGCTTTCCGGATTGCGCGGACGCGGCAACGAGATGCGTAGTTCGGCGCGCACGCGGCCCGGATCGCTGGCGAAAATAAGCACGCGATCGGCCATCAACACGGCTTCTTCGATATTGTGCGAGACCACCAGAATGCCGCGCATCGGCGTTTGTTTGCTCTCCCACAACTCCAGCATGTCGTCGCGCAATTGCTCGCCGGTCAACACATCGAGCGCAGAAAACGCTTCGTCCATCAGCAGGATATCGGGCTCCACCACCACGCCCGGGCTATGCCGACGCGTTGGCGCATGCCGCCCGATAATTCACGCGGCAAAGCGCCGTTAAAGCCGGACAAGCCGATCAGCTCAATCGCTTTTTTCGGCGCGTTCTTCGCGCTCGGCTTGCGGCACGCCGCGGGCTTCCAGCCCCAGTTCAACGTTCTGTTGCACGGTAAGCCACGGAAACAAGGCAAACGACTGAAACACCATCGATACGCCGCGCGTAGGGCCATAGATAGGCTGGCCGCGATAATGCACCGAGCCTTCATCGGCCGGTATCAGCCCGGCCATCAGCCGCAGCAGCGTGGACTTGCCGGAGCCAGACTGGCCGAGCAAAGCGACGATCTCGCCTTCGGCCAGGGTGAAATCAACGTCCTCCAGTACCGCGCGCTGGGTGCCGTCGGCCGAACGGAACGATTTGCCGACGCCTTTCAATTCAATCAATGCATTTGCCATTCTGGTTCTCCCGCCTGCTGCGGTGTATTCGTTATGCTTGCGCCCTGATTTTGCTGCGTCCGCATGCGCTCAGAAATGCATGCGCTCTTCGGCCAGCTTGTACAAGCGGCGCCAGACAAAGTGGTTCAAACCCATCACAAACACGCACATCACGCCGATGCCGAGTGCAATGCGCGGAAAATCACCCACCGCTGTCATATGCGCGATATAGCTGCCCAGGCCGTGCGCTTCCAGCGTGGTATTGCCCCAGGTCACGTACTCCGACACGATGCTGGCGTTCCACGAGCCGCCACTGGCCGTAATGGCCCCGGTCACAAAGCTGGGAAAGACAGCGGGCAACATATAGCGCTTCCACTTCAGCCAGCCCGTCAGGCCGAGGTTGCGCGCGGCATAGCGCAGTTCAGTCGGGATATTGGACGCGCCGGCAATCACGTTGAACAGGATGTACCACTGCGTGCCCAGGATAATCAGCGGCGACAACCAGATGTCTGGATGCAGATTGAATTTGACGATAACCACAACCGCCAGCGGAAAAGTCAGGTTGGCCGGAAACGCCGCCAGAAACTGCGCCACCGCCTGCAAGCGATCGGCCCAGCGCGGGTTCATGCCTATCCACACCCCCACCGGCACCCACACGGCCGCAGCTAGCGCAATCAGCACCATCACCCGCAGCAGCGTGTAGAAGCCAAGCAAAAAAAACACATGCCCGACTTCGGCCAGCCCGACCTCGCTCAGGATAAAGTGCGACAGCCGATAGATTGCGAACAGCGTCAGCGCGGCCACCACGGCATCCCAGACGCGCTCGGCCGTGCTGTTATGCGTGCGCTGGCGCGACATGATCGAGGTGCCGTCGTGTTTTTTGCGGAAATACACAAAGCTGCGGTCGATGACCGAAAAGCCGCGCAGCATCATGGTTTGCATGCGGTCGGTACGGCGCAACCAGGTCAGCAACCACGAAGACTGCCCGCCGGTGCTACCGGTTTCTTCAAAGCGGAATTTGTCGGCCCAGGCTAACAGTGGCCGGAAGAACAACTGGTCGTACAGCAGGATGCCGATCAGCATGGCCAGTATCGCCCAACCGATGGCACCAAGATCACGCGCCTCGATCGCGGCGGAAATATAAGAACCGATGCCCGGCAGTTTGATGTTCTGGTTGGAGACCGAAATGGCTTCGGAGGCCACCACAAAAAAAACCAACCGCCGGACATGGACATCATCATGTTCCACAGCAGCCCCGGCATGGCATAGGGCATTTCCAGACGCCAGAAGCGATGCCAGCCAGACAGCTGGAAGATGCGTGAAGCTTCTTGCAGTTCGGCGGGCACGGTACGAAAGGATTGGTACAGGCTGAACGCCATATTCCACGCTTGCGAACAGAAAATGGCAAAGATCGATGCGCACTCGACGCCCAGCAGATTGCCGGGAAACAAAGCAATGAAACCGGTGATCGTGATCGACAAAAAAAGCCCAGCACCGGAATCGACTGCAAAATGTCGAGCATCGGAATCAGGACTTTCTCCGCCGCGCGCACCTTGGCCGCCAGCGCAGCAAACACGCAGGCAAACACCAGCGAGAAGCCAAGCGCAATAAACATGCGCAGCATGGTGCGCAGCAGGTAATACGGCAGCCAGATCGGGTCGAGCGTAATCGGCAACTGGGTGCCGACCTGATACGGCGTGGTCATCTGGCTGGCGCCATAGCCCAGCAGAATCAGCGCGCTGAGTACCAGTGGCAGCAGCGCCCAATCCCATCGGTTGCCGGTGTCGACTACACGGCGCGGCAAAAAACTGGAAGCGGTCCAGGTTCATCATTGTTGTTCTCTTTATTGCAAGCGGACCCGCGCCGCAGCGGCGTTCAGGTTAGAACCGCGATAATCCAGTCGGGATGCAAGGGCAGGCTGGCAAACGCCGCCACCACAAAAGCGGCCCCGGTCGCACCAAACACCCAGCTTACCGCCATCAACCAGCGCAAATGCGTCAAGGCGGTGACACCCGCCATGGCAATGGCGATGCTCAACAGGGCATCGGCCAGATCAAACTGGTCATCCCGATAGTTTAGTTTGTCGTAGAGCGCATCTTGCGCCTGCGCGGTGTGGCGTAATTGCGGCACTTCTTTATCGTAGTGCGCCATCTGGCCAGCCAACGTTGCGCGCGCGTGCTGTGCAGGCGCGGCGGACGAAAGCGCCGATATTAGCAGATCGGTGTTTTCAAGCTGATGACGTTTAAGCCGGGTCGACTGATATTCGTTCCAGGTATCCAGCGCCTGCATCTTGGCCTGCTGCATCGCCTGCACAATATTGTCGTCCTTGATTTTGGCCATACCCATAATCACCGACAGGATTAAAACAGTCAGACCCACCCACTGGTTCAGCCTGCGCTCGCCGCTTTCTACCGATACATCCACATCCATTGCCTTAGCTGCCTGTCTGATGGTCAGCACCACTCAACGCCGTAAGCATCCTCCGGTTTACCTGACGCACACAAATAATCCGGGCGATCACAGCGGGGATGTTTATAGGGCATGCCCGCAATCCGCCGATTGGTAATAAGTCTTGTCATCGGGGCATTAACACGGCGCGTTGTTCAGGTGCATTTCCCTGATCGTTCTTATCCGGCAGGCTGGCCCTCTCTCCCGGCCTGGCCGGCTTTTATGCCGCGCAGACTCCGGAAAAAGACCGAGCAGAGGCCGAATAAATCAAGGCGCGTCAGGCCGACGCCAGCCGCTACAGCTAGAATCAGATTTTGTCGTCGCCAGGTCCGTCTTCCGTGCCCTACTCCCGTCGCCCTACCTGGTTTAGCTTGCCGCTGGCATTGCTGATCGAGCTGCAAGCCTGGCTTTGGACGCACGTGCGCCCACTGGTGGAAGCGTTTTTTTAACTTTGCCGGTATGGCGGCGTCTGAGTTTGTGGTCATTTGCATGGTTATCGCGCCGGCCACCATGGCAGGCGATGCTTGTGGTCAGCGCCTTGTTTATCGCGTTTGAACCCCCCAAGGTGCTGGCGTATTACTGGATGGCCCGGCACCACTGGATTAGCGGTGGGCTGCTGTATAGTGCGACCAAACTGCTGGAAGCCGGCCTGGTGGCAGTCATCGAGCGCGCTTGCCGACCTGCCTTGCGTAAGGTGCCGTTATACCGG
>BBFD01000081.1 GCA_001313065.1 Silvimonas sp. JCM 19000 | reverse complement strand
GGGCGACGGCGGCGGCGGCGAGCGGGCGGCACGATGGGCGTCAAGCCCAGCTTGTCGATCAGCCAGCGCTGCCCCAGCCCGGACGAAACGATATCGATGCGTGTGAGCGCGCTACTTGCAAACGATGCAGCCAGCCAGTCAAACGAGGTACTGCTCAGGTTGAAGCTATCGCTGCCGACCAGGGTATTACCGTTGTAACCATTAAACGTAATGGTGGAACTGACAAACGCGCTGCCGCCGTAATCGGGGGTAAAGGCGGCCGCCTCGGCCCCGGTAAAATAAAACGTGCCGTGCGCGCCGGTGGTCTCGTCCGGCACGGTCATCAGGCTGAAGCTGGAATTGAAATATCTGGCGTTGATCAGGGCGTAGGGCGAGGACGGAAACGCCAGCGCGGCGCCATAAATACTGGCGTAATCCGCCTGCGAGATACTGTTGACCTGGGTGTAGTTGGTGTCCCAGAACTGACTATTGTTGCTGTCGTCCACGCCCGCCAGGATCGAGTAAACCTCGCCCAGCGGTGCCGCGCCTTGCAGATTATTGGGCTGGTCGGGAAACGTGAGCGCCTGCGCATAAGCGCCCAGGCACAACAACGCGCCGGCCATGAAGTGGGCCTTGAACATGTAAACCTCCTCGGTGGTTGCACACTGAGCGGGGGGTCTTTTTTTGTTCGGATAAGGCTGTTTGCTTGCGCAAAAAATTTAAGTTTGAATTAAGTTTTGGGCAAGCAAAAACCTACCGGCGGCACCCGCGTAATGCGCTCGCTGCACGCGCGTTCGCTTTGCGGGTCAGCGACCCTGCGGCGGATTTACCATTTGGTCAGCTATGCAGGTTGCATAAACTACACACTCTGTTACCGATCATCGCCGCGCAACGGCCCAAAGCCGCCGTTTAAAACGAACCAGGGCTAATCGCAATCAACCGGGCAGAGCCTTTGTGCGTTAATACGTCGCCGTGCTCGCGGCCGCATCACCGTTATGCCCGCAATAACAAATAACTTGTGCCTGAGGACTTACCCCTTGTTGATCCATTCCACCGTTTATCGCGCAGTGGGCGCTCTGGCCATGAGCCTGGCGTTTGCGCTGCCTTCCGTGGCGCATGCCGACACGCTCGATACCATCAAAGCTTCGGGCGAAGTCAAAATCGGCTATCGCGAATCGTCGCTGCCGGTGTCCTATCTGCCCAAGGGCCAGACCGAGCCGACCGGCTTTGTGGTGGCACTGTGCAAACAGATCGTCGCGACCAATATCAGCGAAGCGGTCAAAAAAAAGCCGGTCAAGATCAAATGGGTGCCGGTCACCGCGCAAAACCGGCTGACGCTGCTGAAAGACGGTTCGATTGATATGGAGTGCGGCTCGACCACCGTGACGCAAGATCGTCTGAAGCAGGTCGATTTTTTTTCGCTGGTCACCTTTGTGACCACTTCGCGCATGGTCAGCCTGGCCAGCACCAATGCGGCCTCGCTCAAAGGCCTGGCAGGCAAGACGCTGGCCGTAAAGAAGGCTCCAGCCACGTGGACCTGATCTCGCGCATGATCGCCAACGTCAAGGTCATGGAAGTGACCGATGCCAAACAAGGTATCGAAGCCGTCAATGCCGGCACCGCGCAGGCTTATCTGGACGATGAGGTGTTGATCCAGAGCGCGATCCGCAAAGCCGATCTGGATATCAAATCGTTTGCCTTCAGCACACCGTTTTCGGTTGAGCCGTACGGCATTGCCTTGCGCAAAAAACGATGAACCTTTGGCAAGCTGGTTAACGCAGGGCTGCGTGGCACCTTTAACCGCTCTGAAAAAAGCCATCGCCATGCTCGAAACCTATACCAACGAACTGGGCATTCCGGTCAACAACCTGACCCGTGATGCCATCCGTAGCCCGAGCAAATCACGCCAGTGCAGCTTGCTGGAACAAAGCGGCTGCTAAAGCAATAGTCCGCGCCGTGATCGACGGGCCGATCAGATCGTGTAATACGATTTGATCGGCCCGTTTTGCTTTCTGGTGGCTTGCGTTGCTGGAACGTTTTTTTTATGCGATGCTTGCCCGAACCCTGAACGCCCCGTCGCAAGGACCCCGCGCATGAATGAATACGTAGAGCAAACCCGCCGTCTGTTGGCCATCGCCCAGACCGGCTTGCACTTTGCCACCGACAAATTTGATCAGCAGCGTTATCGCGAGATTGAACAGATTGCGCACGCGCAACTGGCGCAGTTGGCGGATCGCCCGACCGAACAGATCGAAAAAAACTGTTTGCGCACGAGGACGGCTATGCCAACCCCAAGCTCGATGTCCGTTGTGCGGTGTTTGACGCGCAGGGCCGGGTGCTGCTGGTGCGCGAGGCGGCCGAGGGCCTGTGGTCTTTGCCCGGCGGCTGGGCCGATGTCGGCTCCACCCCGGCCGAATGCGCCGCGCGTGAAGTGCTGGAAGAAAGCGGCTATCGCGTGCGCATTACGCGCCGTTGGCAATCTGGGATATGCGCAAACATCCGCACGCGCCGCAGTTATTTCATATCTGGAAGCTGGTGTTCCTGGGAGAGATTGTGGAAGCGGGCGAGGGCGACGGGCTGGAAACTGACGCGTCGGTTTTTTTTGATCTGGCCGAACTGCCCGCGCTCTCGACCGGACGCATATTGCCGCAACAGTTGCAGCAACTGGCCGAATTGAGCCGTCTGGGCGGTGTGGTCTTCGATTAGTGCAGTGCAACATAGGGTTGACAGTACACCCGTGTTATCATTCATGCGTTGTAAGAATATGATCACATAGTCTGCATTTTGTTCTTACAGATATGGAAACTCAGATGTGGCAGTATCGCTGCCGTTTACAGGCATCGTCCCTGCCCACCCGTGAGAAGGTAACGCCCCATGAAACTCGCTGACGCCGCGCGCGGTAGAGACAACAACCTGAATCTGATCCGCCTGATTGCGGCATCGTTGGTCATGGTCAGCCATCAAGCGCGATCGTGGGCGTTAACGCGGCGCCCGGCATGGATTGGCTGGGCATGACGTGTGGTTCGATTGCCGTCGATGTGTTCTTTTTTTGATCAGCGGCTTTCTGGTCACCGCCAGTTTGTTCAGTCGCCAGGATGTGGTCGATTTTTTTTCTGGGCGCGGGTGCTGCGCATCTATCCCGCATTGTGGGTCATGCTCGGGATTACCGTGCTGGTGATCGGCCCCGCGCTGGGCACCTTGTCGAGCGGTGCGTTTCTGAGCCATCCCATGACCTGGCAATACGTATTGCATAGCGGCACGCTGGTGGATGGCGTGGCGTTTTCGTTGCCGGGGCTGTTCAGCACGGTGCCTATGCACGATGTGGTTAACGGCTCGCTCTGGACCATGCCGTATGAACTACGCATGTATGGCGTGCTGGCCTTGCTCTGGGTGGTACTGATGGTGGCTGGTGCGCAGCGGCTGGCCCTGCTGCGGAAAGCGGTGGTGGTGTTTGGCGTGCTGGGCATGGCGTTCTATATCTTTATGCATTTCCATGCCATCGAGGCCGACAAGACCGCCAATCCCTTGTACCGCTTTTTTTGCCTTGTTCTTTTACCGGCGCTGCTTTCCAGGCGCTCAAGCAGCGCATTTATTTGTCCACGCCTGCCTTTGTTGGCGTGTGCGCGGTGTTGCTGCTGTCCTTGATCCACGTCGAATCGTTCTTTGTGGTGTATACGCTCAGCGTGGCCTATATCGTGTTTTACCTGGCTATATACCTGGCGGCTTTATCCGCAAGTACAACGCCTTGGGCGATTACTCGTATGGCATCTATATCTACGGCTTTCTGATCCAGCAATGCGTGGTCGATCTGATTCCGGATATCAGCATGTACCAGGTCAATCTGGTGGCGTGGCCCATCACCCTGGTGTTGGCGGTGTTGTCCTGGCATTTGCTGGAACAACACGCGCTTAAACTGAAAACCCACTGCGTGCGTCTGAGCCGACGCGTGCTGGGGCGGCATGAGGCAACGGCCTGAATCTGGCCTGGCCGTGGCGTAGGGGCAGCACATCGCGGATAATCGCGGCCCTTGTCCGTGCTGAAGATGTTGCCGAATTCATGTTCCGATTTTTTGTTTGCCCTATGCCTGGGCCTTGCCAGCGCGGCCCACGCCGCCCCTGCGCCGGTACGCTTTATCCTGACCTTCGACGATGGCCCCAGCTTGTGGCGCAGCGCGCCCACGGCGCGGATATTGCAGCAACTGCAAGACAATCCGGTGGTGCCGCAGATCAAAGCCGTGTTTTTTTGTGCAGACTGCGCATCCTGATCACGGCGGCAGCGTGGCTGGCCAGGCGCTGGAACGGCAGAGTTGTGCGCAAGGCCATGTGCTTGGCGTGCATTCAGGTTCGCCGCGCGGGCATATTCCACATACGCTGATGGCGCCGGAAGAACTGCTGCAGTCGCTGCAGCAAGGCATCCGCGATATCGAGGCGCAATGCGGCACGCAAGCGGGCGTGGTGCGGCCGCGATTGGGAATTCAACGACAGCACGCTGGCCACTTATCGTCAGGCGGGCCTGGCCATGCTGCAGACCGATGTCAGCGCCAACGACGGCAAGATCTATGGCTGGAATATCAGCCTGCGTCGGCGCAGCCATATGCATGACTCGCTGGCCGTGGTGCTGCAGGCCTGGCAGGCCGGCAAATTGCCGGAGGTGGCCGGGGTTACGCCGGTGATTGTCGCTTTCCACGACGTCAACCCGTATACCGCCACACATATGACCGAGTACTTGCAGATTCTGGTGGAGGAGGCCAAAAAACGTCGGCCTGCCGCTGGATGCCACCCCGTTCTATACCGATACCGCGCAATTACGCAGCGCCACACTGGCCCGCGCTAACGGGCCCGGTTATGTGTGCGAAGGCGCCTCGCGCAGCGTAACCTGGCGCGAGCGTCTGTTTGGCGCGCCCGCCTTGATGAAGAAAGGCTGCCTGCCTGACTAGCGTCTGGCCACCATCCGGCCCCGGCACGCACACCCACGGCGCGTGCCGGTCACCGGGGAGGTCGGCGTCTCCGGCATGGCCCACCCGCTGGACCCACCTTGCTAACAGCGGCTGAGCCATTGGTTTTCAAATGCGGGCTGTAGCGTGCGCTGTGCGGTTTCGATGTACTGGCTATGCGTGGCGCGGACGGTGACGCTGGCGTCGGCAGGCGGCGGCAGATTATTGATCAGTTGCACGATGGCCTGCAGGATGGTCTGCGCCTGGTGGTCAATAAAGTAGGTCAGATCGTATTGGTCGGTTTCGGTGTACTGATAAGCCAGACCATATTGTCTGGGCCGTGCCTTCAATTGCAGGCTGATCGAGATATAGCGAAACCAGCGGTAGCGCTGCTTGAGCACAAACCAATAGAACAAGGCGCGCGCGGTGCGGCCGTTGCCATCGCGAAACGGGTGCTCATACGCCAGCATAAAGTGCAACATCATCGCCTTGACCACGTGATCAATCTCCAGCCCGGTGGCGTTCAGCAGCTTGATGCTGTGATCGGTATTGGCAAAGTCGCACAAGGCCTTCAGCCGTGCGGGCAGCAGCCTGGCTGCGGTCGGGCGATAGCTGCCTTCCGGGTCGCCGACGTCGATGTCATCCGTGCTGCGTAACACGCCCGGTTGCACATCGTTGCCGTGAGTGCCCACGGTGGCGATGCGGTGCAGCCGCAATATCAACGCCAGGCTAAGCCGCTCATCGCGCAGTTGTTCTACTTCGCGCAGCAGCATCAGGTTGTTGAACACCATTTGTTCGTCTTCCGTGCTCGGGCTGCGGCCTTCGGCCAGCATTTGTTCGGCCTGGGCGCGTGTGGTGGCGGCGCCTTCAAGTTGCGCGCTGCTGATGGCTTCTTCTTCATCCCACGCCAGGTCAGCGTGATCGGCGGCCAGCGCGGGCCAGCGGATGTTTTCGTGGGCCACCAGTTGATTGATGCAGTTGATCCGCCAGAGCAAACGCGGGTGCAGGCACCAGGTAAAGGGCTGGCCGTTTTGCGCCCGCAAGGGCAACACCTGACTTTGCAAGGCCCGTTTGAAGCGGATGGCTTGCCACACGTCGCGCGCTTGCGCGCGCGGCAGCCGCCACTTGAGTTGGCACCATGCAGATAGCGGCCCTGCGCATCAATGATCTGGTGCTGCGCCAGCCACTGCGGCCAGTCCGGCAGAGTCTGCAAGCGGGTTAGATCAAGCGGTGGTGCGGCTTCGACGCGGGGTTTGCTCATGCTGCGAGGGCCTCGGATTTCAGAAAGTGACGATGGTTCAGTCGCCAAAATAGCCCTGTCCCCCCGGGGCCGGTCAAAGGCATTACTGGGCTGGCACAAATAAAAAAACCGGGTCCACTGAGGGTGGACCCGGTGATTACTGCAACAGCAAGTACCGTTGGTTTATGAGAGGCGTGCCCGCCTTACCAGCCGATGCCAAACACCATATGTTCCGGCGTGGGCGACATGATGGTCGAGCTTTGATCCGACACGTCGTCATAGGCAAAGCCGTACGCCAGACCGCCCACGCTGTGGCTATGCCAGAACTTCGCATAGAAGTTGGCCGGGGCCGCGCTATACCACGCGGACGGGGTGGCCCACTTGCTGCTGTCTTGCATGATGTGGCGGTTAAACGCCGCGCAAATCTGGGCTTCAAGGGCCAGCTCGACCGAATTGCCGGTGGCCAGCGTGCCTTTGCCTTCCAGAATGTCTTGCGTGGTGGGTTTGCTGACGTTGTACGTGCCACCCTGATACGCGCCGTTGCCAGATTGACTTCGGTAAACACCAGCGTATTACCTTGCACGCGGCCGCTGAAGCGACGGCTGCCGCCCCACATGTCCACGGTAAGCGTGTTGCTGGTGTAGTAGGTCCACATCTGGTTTACATAGCTGTCAAAGTAGTTACCGTTGGCCTGACCGACATCGAACGTCGACTTGCCCGGCGCCATGATGCGCGGCAGGGCAGGGGTCGGCGTATGGAACTCGGCCGGGGTCTGGCTCACGTACTCGTTGTACAGCGCCGACACCGATTCGGTGATGCCGGTTTGAGCGTGGAATGTCTGGTTGGCGCCGTACACATCCAGCAGCAGCGGCACGCCGAATTCATCCACCTGGGTGGTGTTGATCCACAAACCCGTGGTGTTGTAGGTGAATTCATACCAGTCAAAGTTAACGGCGATATTGGGGTCGGTCGGGTTCAACGGATTGGGCCCGGCATAACCGATATTGCCGTTTACATCGCTCAGTACCTTCAGATAAACCGGTTCGCCCAGCGAGATGAAGACACGGCCGGAATCCATCTTCGGCAGTTTCAGCAACTTGCTTTGCGCCAGCGTGAAGGCGTAGTTGGGATAGTTGACGCCATTCTTGATCAGATGGCCGTTTGCATCGTTATCGGCCACTGCAGCATGGGTTAACGTTCCGTCCGGCTTCAGCCAACTGAACACGCCGCTGGCCGGATCGCGACCCAATACGGTCACATAGATCTGGTCATCGCGCCATGCGCCTTTGGTGTTGTTTTGCAGCTCGGTGCCCACAAAGCCCGGATAGACCGTGTACGCCGGATTGCTCGTACCCGTGCTGCCCGAATAGACCTCGAACTCCCACAAGGAATAGCCGTATTGCGTGGCGCGCTGCGTGCCATACATGCGCACATAACGGGCCGTGGTGCTGGCAAAGCTGAGGTCTTCCACGCCGCCTTTACCGGCGGTTTGGGTATAGACCGTGCTCCAGTTGGCTCATCGTTCGAGGTCTGGATCTGATACGCCTTGCCGTATGCGGCTTCCCAGCGCAACACCACGCGGCCCACGGTTTGCACCGAACCCAGATCGACTTCAATCCAGCCCGGATCAACAAAGGCCGAACCCCAACGCGTGCCGCTGTTGCCATCGACGGCGTTAGTGCCCGCCAACGTGGCTGCGTTTTCGCTACCGCTGACTTTCACCACCTTGTTCAGCGCAAGATTGACGCTGGCATCGGCGGTGGTGGCGGCGGCCGTGCTCTGGCCGCTGCCCAGCGTGCTGCTGCTGGTGGCGGTGCTGGCCGGGGCGGTGCTGCTGCTGGACGATGTGCTGGTTTTGCTAGCGCTGACGCTGGTGGCTGCGCCGGTCTGGCTGGCGGGCCCGAACACCTGGAATTCCCACAGCGAGTATCCGTACTGCGTGCCGCGCGCCGTGCCATACATGCGCACGTAGCGGCCAGATACCGTGTTGAACGTCAGGGTTTCAGTACCCCCCGCGCCATTGGCCTGGGTGTACGCCGTGGTCCAGTTGACGTTGTCGGTCGAGACTGAATCTGATAGGCCTTGCCGTACGCGGTTTCCCAGATCAAAACCACCTTGTTGATCGATTGCGTGCTGCCCAGATCGATCGTCACCCACGACGGGTCTACCACCAGCGAGGACCAACGGGTGGTGGTGTTGCCATCCGCCACATAGCTGGCATCCGAGAACGCCGGGTTTTCGTTGCTGCTGGCCGTGGCGGTATGGCCCAGCGCCAGGTTGGTGCTGCCGCTACCGCTGCCGCCAGTAACGGTTAACAAGGCCTGATTGCTGGTGGTCTTGTTGCCGCTGCTGTCGGTGACGATAACGGTAAACGCCGCGCCATTATCGGTGGCGGCAAGGGCGGGGGTGGTGTAGCTGGCGCTGGTCGCGCCATTGATCACCGCACCGTTCTTGAGCCACTGATAGGTCAACCCACTGCCCGAAGCCACCACGCTAAACGTGGCGGTCTGGCCCACTGCGGCGGTTTTAGCGGCCGGCTGCGTGGTAATGGCCGGGCCGCTGGCGGCGCCATACACCTCAAACTCAAACAAGGAATAGCCATATTGCGTGGCGCGCGCCGTGCCATACATGCGCACATAGCGGCCCGATACGGCGTTAAAGCGCAGGTCTTCCACACCACCCACACCGGCCGATTGCGTATAGGCCGTGGTCCAGTTGGTGTTATCGGTGGACACCTGAATCTGATAGGCCGTGGCGTATGCCGCTTCCCAACGCAGAATCACGTGGTTAACCGATTGCACCGAACCCAGGTCAACGCTGATCCAGCCCGGATCAACAAACGTCGAAGACAACGGGTGTTGACCGCATCGCCATCGAATGCCGCGCTGGCCGGGTTGACCGTTGCGTTTTCGGTGCTGCTGGCGCTGGCCGGGCGGTTGAGCGCCAGGTTGACGGTACCGCTGCTGCCGCCACTGGTGACCGTCAGCGTCACCGTGCTGCTGGTGGTGCTGCCGCCCGCTGCATTCAACACCACAACCTTGTAGGTCGCGCCATTGTCTGCGGTGGTGGTAGCCGGCGTGTCATAGGCGCCGGTGGTGGTGGTAGCGACCAGGCCGCCGTTCTTGTACCACTGATAGCTGGTGGCACCCGATGCCGTCACCGTAAAGTGCGCGCTTGCGCCCACGGCCACCGTCAGACTGGTGGGTTGCGTGGTAATAGCCGGACCGGCAATCGAAGTCCCTTGCGTGCACAACGCCCATCCCGGGAAGTTGGTGGCCACGCCGATATTGGACGTACCCGTTGACGACACCCAGTACGCATACGTGCTGTCTTGCTCGTAGCTGGTGGAAGTCCACGTGTTCCATGCGGCCGGGAAGCGCAAGTGGAGGCATTGGCGCCAGAAATCGCCAGCGCTTCGTCCTTGGTCGGCAGACGCCAGCCACCGCCCATATTGGCGCAGTAAGCCGTTGCCAGCGGTTGGGTAAATTGCGCACCCGAATCGCTGAGGGTGTACTGCTGGCGTTTCCAGGTCAGCCCGGTGACGTTGTCTTTCACGGTGGCCGGATCGATCACCGTATAACGCTCGCTGGCATTGCCGCAATTGGCGCCGTTGTACACCTCGAACTCGTACAGCGAATACCCGTATACGGTGCCGCGGGTCTTGCCATACATGCGGATATAACGTGCTTTCTGGGTGGGGAAGGTAAAGTCCTCGACGCCACCCGCGCCCGCATCCTGGCCGTAAACCTTGGTCCAGTTGGCGTTGTCGTTGGAAACCTGGATTTCGTACGACGAGGCAAAAGCGGCTTCCCAGCGCAGGATGACGCGGTTAAACGTCTGCACCGAGCCAGATCAACTTCAAACCACGACGGATCAACAAACGCCGAGCCCCATTTGGTGGTGGCGTTGCCGTCCACCGCATTGCTGGCCGGGTTGCCGGCCTGGTTCTCGTAGCTGCTGGCGGTCGCCACCTTGTTCAGCGCCAGATTAACGCCCGGGGGCGCCATCTTCAGCGTGACGGCTGCGCTGGTGACGCTGCCGGCCAGGTTGGTGACGGTCACGCTGTAGCTGCCCGCGTCACTGTTTTGTACCGCAGCGATGCTGAAGGTGGCGCTATCACCGCCAATGGCCGCGCCATCTTTCATCCACTGATAGTGGAACGGTGCGGAACCTGCCGCCACCACGGTAAACGTCGCAGGTTGGCCGGGGATGGCCACCACGGGCGTCGGTTGCGTGGCAATGGTGGGTACACGCGCCGCGTTGACCGTCAGCCGTACTTGCGCCGAAGTCACCGCGTTGACCGGGTTGGTCACCGTCACCGAATACAAGGCGCCGTCATCGCTCAAGGCAGGATCGGGGTGTCGTAGGTCGGGTTGGTGGCGCCTGAATGGCGCTGCCGTTTTTCTTCCATTGGTAAGACAAGGTGGGCGAACCGCTGGCCGTGACGCTGAAATGCGCGCTCTGGCCCACATCCACCGATTGCGCGGCCGGGGCTGCGCTGAGCGTGGGCGCCGCAGCGGCAAATACCGACAACGCGGCGGCCGACGACGTTACCGTGCCCTGGCTGTTGGTAATGGCCACCGAATACGTCGCGCCATTATCGCCAGAGGTGGTGGCGGGCGTGTCATACGTTGCGCCCGTTGCGCCGCTGATGTTGCTGCCGTTTTTTCTTCCACTGGAAGCTCAACGTGGCCGCACCCGTCGCCGTCACC
Organism: Silvimonas sp. JCM 19000; assembly: GCA_001313065.1. The sequence continues at coordinate 3,528 of BBFD01000081.1, read as the reverse complement.
GAGAAGTGCGCCGGTTGGCCCAGGGTGACCGACTGCGCCACGGGTTGCGCGATGATCACCGGCGCGCCTTGTACCGGCGTGGTGTGTGTCACCGGCTGCACCACAAAGGTGGTGGTACCCGTGGTCAGACCGTTGGCGCTGGCGCTGACCGTGACGGTGCCGGTGGTGAACTGCGTGCGCAGCGCCACCTTGGTCATGCCGCCTTCAGCTTGCAGTTCGTGATCGCCGGGCGAGTGGTACGTCAGCGCCTGGCCTGCCGTCACGTATTGCTGCGTGCCGCCCATATACGTCACCGGGCCGCTGACTGCAAACGTGATGTTGTTGCTGGCGGTGGGTACGACCACACCATTGGCGTCGGTGACGCGCGCTTCCACAAAGGCGGCATCCGAACCATTGGCGGTAGTGGCAAACGCAGTGCCATCCGGCTTGACCAGATTGGGCACAACGGTCAGCACGATTTTGGCAGCCGGGCCAGCGGTAGTTTTGCTGTCGGTGGCCACGACGTTGCCAAACGAATCCAGACACTGCGCCGTTACCGTACCCGATTGCCACGTCACGCCATCCCAATGCACCTGGAACGGCATTTTGGTGGTGTTTTGCGACAGGTCGGAACGGCTGTCGCTGTTCCACGAGTTAGGCGTCTGGTCTGCGCCTTGTACGGTGCCGTTAACCAGCAGGCGTACTTTGGGGCAGTTGCTGAACGCATTTACGCGGACGCTGCCGGAGCGGTTCCAGTGATGTGCCAGTGCGACCACGGGCTTGGTGGCGTACGGCGTCCACGCGGCCTTGTAGATGTAATACAGCAGCTTGGGAAAGCGGTTCTGATCCACCATCGACGCACCCAGCGAGCGCACGTTCGATTGCGGAATATTCAGCGCCGGGCCTTCGGCAAAGATGCTGCTTTCGCCCGGAGTATCCGCGAAATACCACTGCGCCATGCCGAAGGCGTTGACCGCGACGCCTTGCCGCCAGCTATCCAGAAAAGGCGCGGCAAAGGCCAGTTCAAAATCCCATGCGCCGCGCGCCGAACCGTTGCCCCAATATTCGGAGCCCCACGCCGGTTTGTTCGGATAGGTTTGTTTGGTCAGCACCTCGCAACCCTGGTTGGTACAACCGAGGATGTCGCCATTGGCCGGGTTGGGGGTGCGGTCCGCCTGCGCGCGCGTATTGATCGGGTCCCACACTTGCGACAGCGTCTTCAGGCTTTGCGCAAAGGTGGTATCGGTGGCGCCGTTATCGGCCTCCCACGCCAGAATCGACGGGTGGCTGCGGTCGCGCACGATCATTTCGCGGTGCAGTTCGGTCTTCAGGATCTGCTTGTTGCACGGCGGGGCGGTGCAGGCGTCGGCAAAGCCGTTTTCGCCATCCCCGCTGGGCTGCACGATAAACACGCCCAGCGCATCGGCAGCATCAACAAACTCGGGGCTGGAGCTGGAATGCCCAGGCCGCCACAGATTGCCGCCCATGGCTGCCATCTGTTGCAGATCGCGCCATTGCTGTTCTTCGGGCACCGAGGTGCCGAGCGCCGGATAGTCATAGCGCCCCGAACCGCCCCACAAAAAAGTGGCGCTGCCCGTTGATCAGCGGAAAGTCCTTGTCCCACGTGATGGTGCGGATGCCCAGTGGGCTTTGTACCGCATCGACCACCGCGCCGTTGATGCTGACGGTGTGGAACACCTTGTACATATAGGGCTTGCCGTAGGGCGAATTGTTGGGATACCACAGCGTCGGGTTGGTCACCGTCAGCGTCTGGTCAAACAATTGCGGATGCAGGCCCGGCGCCACGTTGGCGGCCACGGTTTTATTGTCTTGCGCCGTAGCGACGACATTGCCGTTGGCGTCGACGATCTGCGTGGTCAGGGTGACCTGTTGCGCCGTCGTGCCTTCGTTGACCACGTTGGTCTGCACCTCGATCTGCGCCGAGGTGCTGCTGGCGCTGACGGTGGCCACGTACGTCCCCCACGTGCCCAGCCCCGCATACACGTTCTGCGGAATGTGCACCTTGTCGGTGATGTACATGTACACCGGCCGGAACAGGCCGGCATCGGACTGGCCAAAGCGGAACGCCTGCGAGAAGCCGGGCGAGGCAAACCAGTTGGCGTTTTTTTGGCGACGCGGATCGCCAGCACGTTATCGCTGCCGTCAAACTTCACATACGGCGTCAGATCAACACCACGGGCAGGAAACCCACCACGTGCGTGGCTTGCGGGTTGAGCTGGCTGTTACCGGGCAAGAAGGTGCCGTTGATATACACCTGCACGCCGGTGTGTGCGCCTTCCAGTTCCACCAGCACCTTGCGCTGGGCGTATTGACTGCCCAGGGTAAAGTGCTTGCGATACCACTGCGTGTTACCGCTTAAAAAAAGCCTTCGCCACCACCTGATTCGGTGTTGATAAAGGTATCCAGCTGGTCGGCCGAATACGGCACGCCCACTGAAATCCAGCCGCTGTCATCAAAGCCCGGCTGATACGCCGTGGCCGGGTCTTGATCCTTGATGTATTTCCATGGCGTTTCGCCAAGATTGATGGTCACCCGCTCGGACGGGGCTAACGTCACCGCTTCTGCGGTTGGCGCTAACCCCGCGAGCACATAGACGGCAGTCAGGGCGGCGCAAAGCCGCCCCCATGCCCAGGCTCGATCGTGTTTCATGGACAACTCAGCTCCTCGTGTGATGGATCGGCATGGCCGAGCTGCGCCGGCCTTACCGGGGACTGCAAACAGCGCCATAGCCCCAACACCGGCGATGACTTGCCGCCCTAAATGCGGACGGCTGGAGTGCCGACAAAATGAAAGCGATTTCAAAATAGCGGTGTGGTCGCACCTACATGATTCGCCTTATCCAGCCTGGAATCGTGGCTGTATCAGGCCTTGAAGCGCGCCGTGCACCGCTGCGTAATCTGAAATCGATTTCACAAGCAGGCGTAACAAAGGCGTACAGCGAGCACGCCGGGCAAGCGCAGCCCGGCGCGCGCTGGCGCCTGGTTTTGTGCGTTACTCGATACATAACGCTACATGACGGGGATTCTAGTGCAGGCTTTGCGCGTTTGTGGTCTCAGCGCGGTGCAGCAAAAAATGCCTTTTCTGACAAATGGTTGAACCCGAAATTTGCTGCGCCGCGTCATTGCATGACGCCATGTGTCGATTTTGTGAAAGCGATTTCACAGTGCAGCCCGCATCAATCCTTGCTTTGGCGTGGATGGCAAATGCAGGGTGCGCGGCGATGCTGCATCAGCACCGACTTATGCAACCGTTTCGACGAAATGGTTTAAAAAAGGTGGATTTTTCAGCCGGGCGGCGGGGCGGCTACAGACTCGGTTTGCGCCGCACACGCGCCATGCTGCGCCGTACAAAACAGCGTGCGCGCGATACCAAACTGTTCACAGAAAACGCTAAGATGCCTGGGGCTCCCGTATCGACAAAGGCAATGCAAGTGAACGGTTTCAAGCATCAGATGGTGGCAATTCTGGGTACGGCATGGCTGCTTGCCAGCGCCGCAATTCTGGCCGCACCGGCCGCCGCGCCAACGGC
>BBFD01000080.1 GCA_001313065.1 Silvimonas sp. JCM 19000 | reverse complement strand
CCCGGCAAAGTGGTGGCCGACGGCCAGGGCGGCGGCGGCGCTTGAGCAGGCTGTCCACCACCAGACCAAGAGCCACCGCACGCGGTGGCTCTTTGCATGGCTGACGCCGGGCGCGGGTCACGACAACAAGCTGGCCCCCACATTGATCGACAGCCCGAGAATGCTCAGATTAAACAAGAAGGCCAGTAGCTCATGCGCAATCACCACCCGGCGTAAGCGCGTGCTGCATACCGCGATGTCGGCAGTCTGCGAGGCCACCGAGATGGTGATGGCAAAGTATAAAAAAATCCCAATACTTCGCTCGGCGATTTTGTCCGGAAAGGCCAGATGGCGCTGTGGCGCTTCGCCATCGCCGCCGTAATACATGTGCGCGTAATGATTGGTAAACGAGGTGGCGATCAATAACCACGATCCAGCCAGCGTGGCGCCGGTCAGCGCCAGGTGCAGCACGCGCGCCATGCCAGTCAGATCCTTGACGCCGGACAGCTCAAGCATGATGGCGATCAGGCTGGCGGCTGAACCCAGGCTCAGGATGCTGAGCACGGTGGCGGCGCTCTCATCCTGCAGTCTGGCCACGCGGCGGATGCGTTCGGCGTCGGCCTGCAACATATGAAACCACTGCACGGCCAGATACAGCCAACTGGTAACGTTCCAGCCGCAGAGCACGCTGGTGAGCGTGTCCTGATTGATTGCGAAATCGAGCAGGGCATAGGTGATTACGCCCGCCGCCACGGCCACCAGCAAACGCGGTCGCGCATGAAAATAATGATGCAGTCTGGCCATGGATACTCAGAGGTTAAATGCGTTGCGCCACGATAAACAGGCGCGGAAACGGCAGCAGCACGCTGCCATCGGCCAAGGCAGGATACGCCTGGGTGATGGCAGCCAGATAGCGGGCCAGGTAGACCGCTTGCTCATCCGGCGTTAACGGCGCCAGAAACGGGCGCAAGCCGGTGCTTTTAAACCAGTCGACGATCGCAGCGGGGCCGCCCGGCAATGCGTGGTAATAGGTGGTGCGCCAGATATCGACATTGCGGCAGTACGGGCGCAATAGCTCGTGATAAAAGCGCGCGTCGTGGCGCGGACGCTGTTGCGCCGCGGCGATGCGATCCGCCCACGGACCAGCGGCAGCGACCTCGCGCATCAACACATGCGCGGGCTCATCCAGATTGTCCGGGGTCTGGATCGCCAGCACACCGCCGGGCTGGAGTTGCTGCAGCAGCCGCGGATAAAGCGTGGCGTGGTCGGGCAACCATTGCAGCGAAGCGTTGGCGAGGATGACATCGACCGCTGCAGCGGCATGCCAGTCGGCGATATCGGCTAATTCGAAGTGCGCGTTGGGCAGGCGCTGGCGCGCGGCGCGCAGCATATCGTCCGAGCTATCAATGCCGACGATATGCGCGGCGGGAAAGCGCTCGGCCAGTACTTCGGTGGAATTAGCCGGGCCGCAGCCCAGATCAACAGCGCGGCGCACTTCGAGCGGCGGGATGGCCGCCACCAGATCGCGCACCGGGCGGGTACGTTCTGCTTCAAAGGCGCTGTATTGCCGGGCGGACCAGGTCATTGCATTCCTTGTGCGCTAACAGGTGGGTTCTGCATAGAACGGCTGCAGCAGCAGTATGGATGACGTGGGGCGTTGGTGCGGGTTGCTGTTGGTGCGCACAGGCAGCAAAGCAGGCAGGAAGAGAGTCGAACAGCAAAACAAAAAAAAGCCCAACTCAATGAGCTGGGCTTTTTTGTCTGGTATTGGTTGCGGGAACAGGACTCGAACCTGTGACCTTCGGGTTATGAGCCCGACGAGCTGCCAACTGCTCCATCCCGCGACAGAGAAAGGCGAGTATGTCAGAGATATTTCCCCTTGGCAAGCCTTTCGTGCATTTCTTTTATTGTGTGCTCAGTTTTTTTGGGCGCGGCCGTGCCTGCCAGGATCTCTTCCACGCGATGGCAACTGACCAGGCGCCCTTCAATCGGGCGCAGTTCGGGCACCACGGCACGGCAATGGTCGTTGGCGTACGGGCAGCGCGTATGAAAGGTGCAACCGCTGGGGGGATTGATCGGCGAGGGCAGTTCGCCTTGCAGACGGTTGCGGGTTTTGCGGTTTTCCTGGCGGATGGCCGGGGTAGCCTGCATCAGCGCGCGCGTGTACGGATGCAAGGGCTGCTCGAAGATCGCGGCGCGCGGGCCGTATTCAACGGCGGAGCCGAAGTACATCACCATCACATCATCGGCCACGTGTTCCACCACCGACAGGTTATGGCTGATAAACACATACGCCGTGCCGAACTCCTGCTGCAAATCCATAAACAGGTTGAGGATCTGCGCCTGGATCGATACATCGAGCGCCGAGGTCGGCTCATCCGCCACCAGGATTTCCGGGTTCAACATCATCGCGCGCGCCACCGCGATGCGTTGGCGCTGCCCGCCGGAGAACATGTGCGGATAGCGGTGATAATGCTCGGGCCGCAAGCGACGCGGGTCATCATCTCGCGCACGCGTTGTTCGCGCTGTTGCGCGGTCAGGTCGGTATTGAGCAGCAGCGGTTCTTCCAGCTGGGTGCCGACCTTTTTGCGTGGATTAAGCGAGGCGTACGGGTTCTGGAACACCATCTGTACTTTGGGCCGCAGCTTTTTTGCGTTCAGCCGCATTGGCCGTGGCGACTTCGGTGCCATCGATATTGAGCGAGCCGCCGCTGGGCGTTTCCACCATGGTCAGTTGGCGCGCCAGCGTGGATTTGCCACAGCCCGATTCGCCCACCACGGCCAGCGTGCGTTGCGGCGCCAGCTCAAAACTCACATTGTTGAGCGCCTTGACCGTGGCATGGCCGCGCAAAAAGCCGCGCGATACCGCGTAATGCTTGCTGAGTTCGCGCGCGATCAGGATCGGGCGCACCGTTTCAGCCGGGGATTGGGGAGTCAGCGTTTCAGACATGGGTAGGGCGTCCTGCATCGTCCAGCGCATAAAAGCAGCGCGCGACGGCCGCGCCAGCTGGATAAAGATCGGGATGTTCGGTGCGGCAGCGGTCTTGCACATAGGGCAACGCGGCGACAGCAGGCAGCCGCTGGGGCGGTCGTACTGGCCTGGCACCACACCCGGCAGCGTATGCAGCGCTCGGCGCCCTTGCTGTGTTCCGGGATGCTGGCCAGCAAAGCCTGGGTATACGGATGGCGCGGGCGATCAAAGATTTCAGTCACCGGGCTCTTTTCCACCACTTCGCCCGCGTACATCACCACCACGTGCTGGGCCACTTCGGCCACCACGGCCAGATCATGGGTGATCAGGATCAGGCCCATGCCCTGGCTTTTCTGCAGATTAAGCAGCAGCTCCATAATCTGTTGCTGCACGGTCACGTCGAGCGCCGTGGTCGGCTCATCGGCAATCAGCAGTTTGGGATTACAGGCGATGGCAATCGCAATCATCACGCGCTGGCTCATGCCGCCGGACAACTGGTGCGGATAAGCATTCAGCCGCGATTTGGGATCGGGGATTTCGACCAGTTCCAGCAGTTCCAGCGCGCGTTGTTTCAGCGCATCGCCGCGCAACGGTGTGTGCTGGCGCAGCGTTTCGATCAGCTGGAAACCCACGGTGTACGCCGGGTTAAGGCTGGTGAGCGCGTCCTGGAAAATCATCGAGATATCGCGCCCGACGATTTGCCGCTTTTGCGCGGGCTTCATGTTCAGCAGCGGTTTGCCGTCAAAGTTGAGCGCATCAGCGGTGACACGGCCGGGGGCGTCGATCAGGCCCATCAGCGCCAGCATGGTCACGCTTTTGCCCGAACCCGATTCGCCCACCACGCCAACGATATCGCCGGCATCCACCGACAAATCGACATTGGAGACGGCTCGGAACGGATGTGCGGCGCTGCCGAATTCAACCGACAGCTTGTTGATTTCGAGTAATGCCATTACGCCAGCCTTTTCAGTTTGGGGTCGAGCGCATCGCGCAGACCGTCGCCCATCAGGTTGAGCGCCAGTACGGTAATCAGAATATTCAGGCCTGGCATGGTAACAACCCACCACGCACGTTCAATGTAGTCGCGAGCCGCAGCCAGCATGGTGCCCCACTCGGGCAACGGCGCTTGTACACCCAAACCCAGAAAGCCCAACGCCGCCGTATCCAGAATTGCCGAAGAAAATCCGAGCGTCGCTTGCACGATCAACGGGGCCAGGCAGTTGGGCAGAATGGTGACAAACATCAGGCGTAACTTGCCTGCGCCCGAGAGTTGGGCCGCAATAACGTAATCCCGATGCATTTCAGTCATGGCCGCTGCGCGGGTCAACCGCACATACGAGGGCAAGCCCACAATGGCCAGGGCGAAGATGGTGTTCTGCATGCCCGCCCCGAGCACGGCGACGATTGCGATCGCCAAAAGCAGCGAAGGCAGCGCGAGCATGATGTCCATTAACCGCATGATGGTGGTGCCCAACCAACCCGGGTAAAAAAGCGGCCAGCAAGCCCAGCACGATGCCGGGTATAAGTGAGACGACCACAGAAATCAGGCCGATCGACAGCGATAGCCGCGCGCCATCAATCAGCCGCGACAAGATGTCACGGCCCAGTTCGTCGGTCCCCAATATAAAACGCGCATGGCCGCCTTCCAGCCAGGAAGGCGGGGTCAACATAAAGTCGCGGAATTGTTCGATCGGTGAATGCGGTGCCACGAGCGGCGAAAAGATCGCGGCCAGCACCAGTATCAGCAGATAGATCAGCGCAAGCAGCGCGCCTTTATTGGCGCTATAGGCCTGCCAGAATTCGCGCAGCGGTGACGGATGTCCGTGGTCTGGTTCCACGGTTTTAATGACTTCGGCCATGCTTACCTCGCGTGGCGGATACGCGGATTGATCACCCCATACAGGATGTCGACCAGCAAGTTAACAAGAATGACCAGGGTGGCAACCAATAAAATGCCGCCTTGCACCACGGGGTAATCGCGCGCGCCAACCGCATTGATCAGCCACGAGCCAACACCAGGCCACGAGAAAATGCTCTCGGTGAGGACTGCACCGGCTAACAGAGTACCGACCTGAAGACCGATTACAGTGACCACGGGCATCAGCGCATTGCGCAGCGCGTGAACAAGAACGATGCGCGCCATCGAAAGGCCTTTGGCGCGTGCCGTGCGGATATAGTCTTCACGCAGCACCTCAAGCATGGCGGAGCGAGTCATCCGGGCGATGACGGCCATCGGAATCGTGCCAAGAACGATCGAGGCAAAATCAGATGCATGACCACGGACTTGAAAGCATCAAAATCGTGGGCCATCAGCGTATCAACCAGCAACAGGCCAGTTACCGGCTGAATGTCGTACAACAGATCAATGCGACCAGAGACCGGGGTCCAGCCCAGCTTGACCGAGAAGAGCATGACCAACATCAAACCCCACCAGAATATGGGCATCGAGTAGCCAGCGAGCGCCACGGTCATCACCCCATGGTCAGCCACTTTGCCGCGCCGCATGGCGGCGATCATGCCGGCGGCCAGGCCGACGGGCACCGCAAACACCATGGCACAGAAAGACAGTTCAACCGTGGCGGGGAACAAGGTCAGAAATTCCTGCATCACCGGCACTTGCGAACGCACCGACAGGCCCAGATTGCCGTGCAGCGCGTTGATCAGGTAGTGCCAGTACTGCATGTATAACGGCTGATCCAGGCCGAGGTTGTGCATCGACAGCTTGTAGAACTCGGGGTCGATATGGCGCTCGCCCATCATGACCAGAATGGGGTCGCCCGGGATCATGTGGATCAGTGAAAACGACAGCAGCGTAATCCCTAAAAAGGTCGGGATGACCACGCCGATGCGTCGTAATAGAAAGCGGATCATGAGACGGATGGGCTCCGGAATAACAAACAACACATTGGCGGCAAGCGCGCGCCAGGTCGAACTGCAAGCGGCAAAAGCACTGCCGCCCACATAGACAAAGCCGGCCAGGCAACGCGTACCCGGCCGGCTTGATGTACTGCAACGGGCGGCTTACTTCAGGCTCACGCCGTAGAACGAGTTCAGACCAAACGGGCTGATCTTGAAGCCTTCCACTTCTTTGCGCATCGGTTGATACACCGTGGAGTGCGCCACCGGCGAGAACGGCAGTTGCTGCGCGAAGATGGTTTGCGCTTGCTCATACAGCTTGGCGCGGTCAGCTTGCACGGTCAGCGTGCGTGCCTTCACCACCAGATCGTCAAAACCCTTGTCGCACCACTTGGCGTAGTTGTTGCCTTCGACGGCAGCGCAGCTCAGCAGCGAACCCAGCCAGTTATCCGGATCGCCATTGTCGCCAGTCCAGCCGATCAGCATGGCGTCGTCTTCACCGGCACGCGCACGCTTGATGTACTCGCCCCATTCGTAGGTGACGATCTTGGCCTTCACGCCGATCTTGCTCCAGTCGTTCTGGATCATTTCGGCCATCAGCTTGGCGTTGGGGTTGTACGGCCGCGAAACCGGCATCGCCCACAGGGTAATTTCAAAACCATTGGCCAGGCCGGCTTTGGCCAGCAGTGCCTTGGCCTTGGCCACGTCGTAGCTGTTGGTCTTGAGCGACTTGTTGTACGACCACTGGGTAGGCGGCATCGGGTTGGTGGCCAGCTGGCCAGCGCCTGGTAAACCGCGTCGATGATGGCCTTTTTTGTTGACGGCCAGATCGAGCGCCTGACGCACTTCCACCTTGTCCAGCGGCTTGTGCGTGACGTTGTACGAGATATAACCCTCGTTAAAGCCGGCCTGGCTCGGTACCTTCAGCGCCGGGTTGGCGGCCATGGCTTTCAGATCGGCCGGGCGCGGCTGCGCCATGATCTGGCACTCGCCCTTTTGCAGTTTCTGATAACGCACCGACGGGTCGGTGGTGATCGCAAAAAAATCAGCTTGTCGATCTTCACTTCGCCTTTACGCCAGTAGTCCGGATTGGCGCTGTAGCGGATTACGCTGTCTTTCTGGTACGCGTTAAACACAAACGGGCCGGTGCCGATGGGTTGCGTGTTGATCTGGTCGGCCTTGTTGGCCTTCAGCAACTGGTCGGCATATTCGGCCGAAACGATGGAAGAGAACGACATCGCCAGGTTCTGCAGGAAGGCCGCGTCCACCGTCTTCAGTGTCATCTTGACGGTATACGGATCAACCTTTTCTACCTTGGTGATGTTGGTATCCATGCCCATATCCGACGCATACGGATAGGTGGCATTGGTGGCTTTGTTAAATGGCAGGTCTTTATTGGTAAAGCGCGAGAATGTGAACACCACGTCATCGGCGTTAAAGTCGCGGCCGGGCTTGAAGTACGGCGTGGTGTGGAACTTGACGCCTTTGCGCAGCGTAAAGGTGTAGGTCAGGCCGTCGCTGCTGACATCCCATTTTTTCGGCCAGGCCAGCGCGGATTTGCGTGGAACCAGGAGCGAATTCAACCAGGCGGTTGTAGATGGTTTCGGCCGAAGCATCAAAGTCTGTGCCGGTGACGTAACGGGCTGCGTCAAAGCCGGACGGGCTGGCCTCGGAGCAGAAGATCAGCGTTTTGCCTGCGGCCATTGCGCCGCCTGCGGAGAAAGCCAGCGCCAGTGCCAGCGCCAAACCTGCCTTGCTCTTCATCCCTGTTCACTCCATGTCTGTGTGTCTGTAAATAGCGATCAACTGTTCCTTGTGGGAACGTGTGGGCGCAATTCTTGGTGCAGGTTCCAGCCAGCGTTATCGGGGAAAACCCGTATGCATGGCCAGAAACATGACGGCGTGATTAAAGCACGCGCCGTGCCAGACCACGCTTTTTTTGTCCGGCCCGGTTTGATCAAGCGCAATGGTTGCAAAAGCAAGTACGCGTAACGCGTACGACTACATCGACAACAAAAAAAGGCCAGGCGCTATGCCTGACCTTTCTTTTTTTTGATGCGGTGCAAGTTGCTGTCCCGTTGTCATACGGTGGGTCACCACCCACCATCCAGCGCCACGAAGCAGATCGCATCTGGCGTTTTTTTTCCATGGCATTGAGGGGTGGGTCATGACCCACTCTATGGATCGGTCATCGGATCAGCGGTGGCGCGCATTACCCGCGTTTTGCATGCATATCGTTCTAGTGCACCAGTTCTTTATATGCAATCCACGTGGCGTGGCCCAGCAGCGGGAACAACACAATCAGCCCCAACAGGCCAGTCGCAAAGCCGATTGCAGTCAGCGCCACAATAATGGCGGCCCATACAATCATCGCCGGCAGGTTTTCCATCACCACCCGCAGGCTGGTCATCATGGCGGTGACCACATCCACTTCGCGATCGGCCAGCATTGGAATCGACACGGCAGTCAGCGCAAAAGTCAGGCAGGCCAGCACAAAGCCGCCAAAGATCCAGGCTGCGGTAAACATCCAGTATTCGCCCAGCAACGCCGTCCAGAAGAAATGCAGGTTAACGGCTTCGCCGCCATAAAACAGTGCAAACAGTATGCAGGACACGCGTTCCCAACCGATGGCCACCGACCCCAGCACCACGCCCATAAACGCAATCTGGCCCAGGTTCTTGAGCAAATCGTGCAGGGATTGGGCAAATGAAGTGGGTCGGCCTTCTTCGCGTTCGCTGGTTAATTCATAGATACCGGCCGCCCCCAAAGGCGCCAACAACATAAAGCCGGTAATGCTGGTGGAGGTCAGATAGGTGTAGTTAGAAGCCACCGCCAACACAAGCCAGCCCGCAATGGCGATCAAAAGCCATAGCCCAGACTGGGTAGCGGATGCTGGCGGAAGTCTTGCCAGCCTAGTTTTAGCCATTCGAGCGGCCGGGATGCGCTTACCTTGTCGGTTTGGGGCAAAGTGAAGTGATCATCGAGACCGTGCATGTGCAAGTCCATGATTTATCTCCTTAAATGCGGGTACCACTTGCAGTGGCTGAGTTAAGGTTTATCCGCTGCGCCCAAAAAAAACGAAACACGCATCAGATGAGCGGTGCAGCAAAACGGTGCATGCGTTCTCACTGATACAACACTTGCTTGCAATTGCGTCAGTGTTTGCTAGAAATTGAGTAGCCCGTATAGCCGGCACTACATAAAAAAGCCGGTACCGATAAGCTGAACTGGAGACTTACCCGCTAGCGCATCACGTCCATTGCAGCCTGCCTGTGTAGCAAGAACAGACAGCATGGCGTGTGCGCGTTAACGGAATGAGCGGTCAGACCAGCCGGCCGGGTATAAAACAGCCACTGGAGGTTTCTGATGCAGCTCAGGCGACTCTGCGCCATGGCGGCGGCCTGTACGCCGTCGTTTGCCCTTGCTGAAAGCCCGTACACGTTCCAGACCCCGCAATCGCCTATCGCCAGCCATATCAATGACCTGCACACGTGATCATGCTGATCATCGTGGTGGTGTTTGTGGTGGTGTTCGGCTGATGTTCTATTCCATCTTTAAACATCGCCGCAGCGTGGGGCATCAGGCTCGCCATTTTCATGAAAACACCGCCGTCGAAGTGGCGTGGACCATCATCCCGGCGCTGATCCTGGCGGTGATGGCGTTTCCCGCCGCCAAGCTAGTGCTGGCGCAAAAAAAACACCACCAACGCCGACATCACCATCAAGGCCACTGGCTACCAATGGCTGTGGGGCTACGACTATATGGATTACGGCTTTGGCTACAAAAGCCGGCTGGCCACCCCGCGCGCGCAGATCGAAAACTACAAGGACGGCGCACCGCCCAAAAAATCCGCTGTATTTGCTGGAAGTGGACGAACCGCTGGTGGTGCCGGTGGGCAAGCGCGTGCGGATACTGACCACCGCCAATGACGTCATCCACAGCTGGTATGTGCCGGCGCTGGGCGTCAAACAAGATGCCATTCCCGGGTTTATTCGCGATACCTGGTTTACTGCCGAACACATCGGCACCTATCGCGGCCAGTGCACCGAATTGTGCGGGCGCGACCACGGCTATATGCCGATTGTGGTCAAGGTGGTCAGCGATGCCGACTTCAAAACCTGGGTGACCGCGCAGCAAGCCAAGGCCAAAGCCGCGCAGGACGACCCCAACAAGAAATGGACCAAAGACGAACTGCTGGCGCGCGGCAAGCAAGTGTTTGAAAGCAACTGCGCGGCTTGCCACAAAGTGGACGGCAAGGGCGGTGGGCCGTTCCCGGCGCTGGCAGGCAGCAAGATTGCCACCGGCCCCAAAGAAGGCCACATCCATATCGTGCTGACCGGCAAAAAACGCGATGCCGTCGTGGGCCGGCTTGTCGGATGTCGAGGTGGCTTCGGTCATCACTTATGAACGCAACAGCTTTGGCAATCACACCGGCGACTTTGTGCTGCCGGCGGAAGTCAAAGCGGCTCGCAAGTAACCGGGGGATAGCGATATGACCACCACCACCGACGCACTGAACCCGGCGCACCCTATCGACCACGGCCATGGCGCGGACCATGGTCACGGCGGGCACGATGCACACGACCATCATCACGCCCCGGCCGGTTGGCGGCGCTGGGTGTACGCCACCAACCACAAAGATATCGGCACGATGTATCTGTGGTTTGCATTCAGCATGTTCTTGCTGGGCGGCACCTTTGCGCTGGGCATCCGCGCTGAATTGTTCAGCCCCGGCATGCAGTTCTGGCAGCCCGAATTCTTTAACCAGCTGACCACGCTGCACGGCGTGATCATGGTGTTCGGCGCATCATGCCGGCGTTTACCGGGCTGATGAACTGGATGATCCCGCTCATGATCGGTGCGCCGGATATGGCGTTTGCGCGCATGAACAACTGGAGCTTCTGGCTGCTGCCGCCCGCCGCCATGCTACTGATCATCTCGCTGTTTGTGCCCGGTGGCGGCCCCGGCGCGGGCTGGACCTTCTACGCCCTTGTCTGTCCAGTTGGGCGCAGGCATGGATTTCGGCATTTTCGCGATCCACTTGATGGGCCTGTCGTCGATCATGGGCTCGATCAATATCGTCACCACCATCCTGAATATGCGCGCACCGGGCATGACGTTGCTCAAGATGCCGATGTTTGCCTGGACGTCGCTGGTGACTGCGTATTTGCTGATTGCCGTCGCCCCGGTGCTGGCTGGCGCGGTCACCATGCTGCTGACCGATCGCCACTTCGGCACGCACTTTTTTTTAATGCCGCAGGCGGGGGCGATCCGATTCTGTTCCAGCACGTGTTCTGGTTCTTCGGCCACCCCGAGGTCTACATCATGGCGCTGCCGGCGTTTGGCGTGGTTAGCCAGATCCTGCCCACCTTCAGCCGCAAGCCGCTGTTTGGTTATGTCTCGATGGTGTACGCGGTCTGCGCCATTGCCATCCTCAGCTTTATGGTGTGGGGCCATCACATGTTTGCGGTGGGCTTTCCGGCCACGGCGCAGCTGTTTTATATGTTTATGACCATGCTGATCGCCGTGCCCACGGGCGTGAAGGTGTTCAACTGGATTTCCACCATGTGGCAGGGCTCGATGACCTTCGAGACGCCCATGCTGTTTGCCATCGGCTTTTTTTGTGTCTGTTCACCATCGGCGGCATGTCAGGTCTGGTGTTGTCGCTGGCCCCGGTCGATATCCAGCTGCATGGCACCTATTACGTGGTGGCGCACTTCCATTACGTGCTGGTGGCGGGCGCGTTGTTCAGCCTGTTTGGCGCTACTTATTACTGGCTGCCAAGTGGACCGGCAATATGTATAGCGAACGCATGGGCAAGCTGCATTTCTGGTGGTCGATGATCGCCTTCAATATCACTTTCTTTCCGATGCATTTTCTCGGCCTGGCGGGCATGCCACGGCGCATTCCCGATTACGCGCTGCAGTTCACCACCTTTAACGAAGTGGCCAGCGTGGGCGCGTTTTTTGTTCGGCTTTGCGCAAATCCTGTTTCTGTACAACGTGATCCACACCATCCGCGGTGGCGTCGGCCCGTCGCCGCAACGGCCGTGGGATGGCGCCACCACGCTGGAATGGGACGTCGCCTGCCCCGCACCGCATCACACCTGGACCGAGCCGCCTTCGCTGGCGCTGGTGCGCGAGGGTCTGATTGCGCAGGGCCTGGAAGAATCCACCCATGTGGAGGAACTGCGGTGAGCAAGAATTTCCGCACCGCGCTGATCATGGCCAGCATCGCGCTGATGTTCTTTATCGGCATCGTGTTGCGGCATTGGCTGTTTGGTAACTAGCCATGACCAGCCTGGCGCTGCAACGACACCAAAGCAATCGCCGCACCGCGCGCCGCTTGCTGCTGGCGGTGCTGGCGATGTTGGGGTTCAGCTTTGCCATGGTGCCGTTCTACAACGTGTTCTGCCGCGTGATGGGCATCCAGCAAGACCGCACCGCCGTGGCCGATGCACCGGTGGCGGGGTGGCAGCAGCAGGTGTTGTTCGATAGCAATGTGGCGGCGGGTGTGCCGATGCAGATTCGCGCGCTGGACGCCCGGCGCGCAGGCCACGCTGGCGGCTGATGAAAGCGCGTTTCGAGCTGCGCAACCTGGTGGACACGCCGTTGGGCGTGCGGGCAGTGCCGAGTTATGCGCCGTCGTCTGCGGTGCGCTATGTCGAAAAGGTGCAGTGCTTTTGTTTTGATGCCATCCACCTGGCGCCGCGCGAAGTGCGCGAGGTGACGGTGGTGCTGGTGCTCAAGTCCGATCTGCCGCCCACGCTGGGCCCATCACCTTGTCGTACACGGTGTTTGGTCTGGATGGTGGCAAGCAGCAGACCACAGCGACCACGCAATCCATCGCGAAGGCCGCAACATGATTGCAGCATTCAAGCCGTGTTGGCCGCGTTTTTTTGGGGTGCGGGGGCGAAAGAGCGCGGAAGCGCAAAAAAGTGAAGCCGGGTCAGATCATCTTCGCCGCATTCTTTTGCGCGTTGGTGCTGGCACTGGCTGTGGCAGGGCTGGTGCACGTGTTGGTGAGCAGCCAGGGCAGCCACTGATCAAACCGCGGGTTTGATCAGTGGTTGCCCCCGCCCTACGGATGTGGTGCTGAACAAAGAGGGAAGCAGCAATGAACGTAGAAAACGGAATTCATGACGCGCCGTACTTTGTACCGCAGCCGTCAAAGTGGCCGATCATGGGCTCGCTGGCGCTGTTCTTTATTACGGCGGGCACGGCGTTTGGCATCAACAATGTGTCGATTGGCTGGTACGCGCTGGGTTTGGGATTTTTAGTGCTGATCGGCATGCTGTTTGGCTGGTTTGGCGATGTAATCCGCGAATCCAACCATGGCGATTACGGCCCGCAGGTGGATTACTCGTTCCGCTGGGGCATGAGCTGGTTCATCTTTTCCGAGGTGATGTTCTTTAGTGCCTTTTTTTTGGCGCGCTGTTTTATACGCGTGTGGTGTCGGTGCCCGAACTCGGCTGGTTCTCCGATACCCACGATTATCTGTGGCCGATGTTCCACCAGGTCTGGCCCGCGCTGTCCGGCCCCAAGGTGGCGCCGTATACGCCGATGGAAGCCGTCGGCATCCCCGCCATCAACACCGGTTTGCTGCTGACCTCGGGCATTACCGTGACCATTGCGCACTGGGGCTTTGTTAAAAAAACAACCGTCGCCAGATGACCCTGGGCCTGGCCGCCACCGTGCTGCTGGGCGTGATCTTCTTGTGCCTGCAGGTCAAGGAATACCACCACGCGTACACCGAAATGCATTTGACGCTGGCCTCGGGCGCGTACGGCATGACCTTCTTTATGCTGACCGGCTTTCACGGCATGCACGTACTGGTGGGCGCGATCATGCTCAGCGTGATGCTGGCCCGTGTAATCAAAGGCGACTTCACCCCGGCGCATCACTTCGGCTTCGAAGCCGCGGCGTGGTACTGGCACTTTGTGGACGTGGTCTGGCTGGGGCTGTTTATTTTTTTGTGTATTGCTTATAGATCGCGCATAGGGTGGGTCACGACCCACCCACCAAAGCCGCCGATTCGAACGTGGCCGCTTTGATATGCCACTTTGGGTGGTGGGTCCAGACCCACCCTATGAGTTAACAGAATGCAAGCGCATAGGGTGGTCATGACCCACCAGCCAAAGCCGTCGATTCGAACGTGATGGCTTTGATATGCCACTTTGGGTGGTGGGTCATGACCCACCCTATGAGGTTTTTTTTATGCGTTGTCGGGTTGTGTTGGAAAGTGGATGGCGCGTACCGCGCCGAGGCTGCGCCTCGAAATGTGCGTTGCCCTACGGGTAACGCACCCTACGGACGTTCTTGCCAGGCGTGTCCGAAGAGAGGCGTAGGGTGCGTTACCCGAAGGGCAACGCACATTTTGGTTATGCCACACACACTGCAAAGGCACGCAAGGGCCGCGCACCGGGCCAATGCAAAGCAGTGGGTAGGAATCGCCCCGCACGGATATCAGCGGGGCGTAGACGCCGCCTTATGCGGCGTGCGGTTGTAATAGACCAAAGTACCAGGCCAGCAACAGCAAGATAAACAGACACACCGAGACCGCAATCCGGATGGTCAAAGAGCGCACCAGCGCCGGCGACCCGGAAGGACCGCGCACCAGTTGCAACAGCGCGCGGCCGAGGGCAAACAGAACCACCAGCAAGAGCAGGGCGATGACTATTTTCATGGCAAGTTCCTCCGATGCAAACCGTAGCACACGCCGCACCGACTTGCCGCGCGCCCGCCGTGCGCC
>BBFD01000079.1 GCA_001313065.1 Silvimonas sp. JCM 19000 | reverse complement strand
CCGCATGAAGCCCCGTCTCGCCGTCGTCGCGGTGGGTGGCAACGCCCTGATCCGCGATGACCAGCACACCAGCATTCCGGATCAGTACGAAGCGGTCATAGACAGTGTCAGCCACATCGCCCCGCTGATTGAAGCAGGCTGGAATGTGGTGCTCACCCACGGTAACGGCCCTCAGGTGGGCTTTATCCTGCGGCGCTCCGAAATGGCCGCCGCCGAGTTGGCCCCGGTTCCGCTCGATTACGCGGTGGGCGATACCCAGGGCGCCATCGGTTATATGTTTCAGAAGGCGCTAAGCAACGCCCTGCAGCGCCGCGGCCTGAGCAAACCCGTGATTACGCTGGTCACGCAAACACGCGTCAGTCTGAGCGACCCTGCTTTCCGCAAACCCGCCAAGCCGGTCGGGGCGTTTCTCGATGAAGCCACTGCCCGTTTGCGCCAGCAAGAACTGGGCTGGAGCGTAATGGAAGACGCCGGGCGCGGTTGGCGTCGCACGGTGGCCTCACCGCAGCCGCAAGAAATTCTGGAAAGCGGGTTGATCGCGCATCTGATCGAACAAGGTTGCGTCGTGATTGCCTGCGGCGGTGGCGGTATTCCGGTGGTGCGTGATGCCGCGCAGCAATTGCAGGGCGTCGAAGCCGTCATCGACAAGGATCTGGCCTCTGCGCTGCTGGCCAGCCAGCTGGGCGCCGATCTGTTGTTGATCCCTACCGGCGTCGAGCAAGTCGCCATCAATTTTGGCAAACCCGAGCAGCAATGGCTGCACCAGCTCAGCGTCGAGCAAGCGCAAGCGCTGATCGCTGCCGGCCAGTTTGGCGCGGGCAGCATGCTGCCTAAAGTCGAAGCCATCCTCGGTTTTGTCGAGCAATCGCGTCAGCAAGGCAAAACGGCCTGCGGCCTGATCACCAGCCCTGCCGCCATCGGCCGCGCGCTCGCGCACGAAACCGGTACCTGGATCCATGCCTGATGCTCACAAACCCAAGGAAAAAAAACCTGCCCATGTCTGAAACCACCCTGCTCGCTGTCAACGGCACGCTGATGCGCGGGCTCAAACTCAATCCCAATATGTTGAACGTCGGCGGGCGCTTTGTGCGCGAAGACCATACCGACGAGCACTACCGCATCTGGAGCGTCAACGACGACCATCCCGGCATGATGCGCGTGACCGAAGGCGGTACCGCAGTTGCGCTGGAAGTGTGGGAATTACCGATGGCCTCGTTCGCCGCGCTGCTGCTCTCCGAACCCGCCGGGCTCTGCATCGGCAAGCTGCAATTGCGCAATGGCCAGGAAATGCTCGGCGTGCTGGCCGAACCATGGCGTATCGAGGGCCAGCTCGAAATCACGCGCTTTGGCGGCTGGCGTGCCTATATGGACCAGCAAGACCGCGCCGGTTCGGCGGCGTTCCGCATCTGATTCTTCAACCATTATTTGCGCAAGGAGATGACCATGCGTTCATCCAGTCCTGATACCGCCCCGGGCTATCGCATTGCCTGATTTTGCT
Source organism: Silvimonas sp. JCM 19000 (assembly GCA_001313065.1). The sequence goes on along the minus strand of BBFD01000079.1, from coordinate 13,076 downwards.
AGGCATTGCGGTGACACCCGTGCTCCTTTCCTCGTCCAGCATCGGCAGCCAGCTGGCCGATGGTGATCTGCTGCGCGTGGTGGGGCTAGGCGGCCTTATTCTCGCCATCATTTCGGCTGTCACCATCTGCGTGGGTGAAAAAAAAGCCCGGCTGCCACTTATGGCATCGTCAAATTCTCTTTTGGTGAAAAAAAGGCGCCGTTGCCATCAATGTGTTGCTGGCAATCAGTCTGTTCGGCTGGATTGCCGTCACCGCCAATATGTTCGGGCACTCGGTGCATGACTTGCTGGCGCAACACGGCGTCGACATTCCCACGCCGCTGCTGGTGGCTATCGGCTGCGTCATCTTCGTCGCTTCGACCGCGTTCGGCTTTGCCATCCTCGGCAAAGTGGCGCAGTTTGCCGTGCCTGTCATCGCGCTGATGCTGTGCTACATCGTGTACCGAGCCACCGAGGCCGAGCTGCGCCCGCAGTGGTCATCGCGACCATGTCACCGGGGGTTGCTGTGTCTTCGGTGGTCGGCACCATCATCGTACTGGTGGCCACGTTGCCCGACTTCGGTTGCTTTGTGCATGACCGCAAACATGCATTGATTGCCGCCATCAGTGCTTTCCTGATTGCCTACCCGCTGCTGTACTGGCTGGCGCCACGCCCAGTGCGCTCACCGGGCAAAGCTCTTTGCTTGGCGCAATGTCCTTGATGGGACTGGTTTTGCCCACGGCGCTGCTGCTGATCTTTGCCACTGTCACTGGCAACGCCGGCAATATGTTCCAGGGCACCCTGGTGGTTTCAACCCTGCTGACGCGCTTTCCCAAATGGCAGATTACGGTGGCGCTGGGCGTGCTGGCCTTTGTTGTGGGCAGCATGGACATCATGGCGTGGTTCATCCCGTTCTTGCTCTTCCTCGGCATCGCCACGCCGCCAGTGGCCGGTATCTATATCGCCGATTTTTTTTCCTGTATCGCCGCCACGGATACGATCAGGACAGTCTGAGCGCGGAACCACCGATCAAGCTGCTGACTTTTGTGGCGTGGCTGATCGCGTCGCTGACCGGATTCATGACGGTGAAGGGCTATTTTGTGCTGACCACCATCCCCTCGGTCGACTCCATCCTGGTGGCTTGCGTCTGCTACGCGCTACTTAGCCGACTGGCACCTCGGCGCAAATTGCAAACGGCGTAATGACCACGGCCGATCAGGAGCCCCGCGTATGTTTATATCGAGTGAGACAATCCGCATCGTGCGCCTGGTCGCCCGTTATCAAAGCATCACGGCCGCGGCAGTACAGATCCACAAAGTGCCTTCAGCGATCAGCTACACGGTCAAAAAAAAGCTGGAAGAACAACTGGGTGTGGATTTGTTTATCCGCAAAGGCTCGTATATCGAGTTAACGCCAGCGGGCGAGTATTTTGTGGGTCATAGCAAAAGCGTGCTGGACGACCTGGAAGCCTCAAGCGCAATACCGCCCTGGTGCACGAGGGGGTCGAGCGCGAGCTCAAGATTGCGGTGAACAACATCGTGCCGCATACGGTCTTGATCAATCTGATCTGCCAGTTCGAAACCATGTTTCCGTCCACGCAGATCAGCATGGCGCGCGAGGTTTATAACGGGTGCTGGGAAGCGCTATACAGTCGGCGTGCCGATCTGGTCATCGGCGGTCCGCACGTGGTGCCCAGTTCGGAAGGCGTAATCAGCCATAGTCTGGGTGAACTGGAATGGGATTTTGTGGTGGGGGCCGGCCACCCTTTGCGCGGGCAAACCGATCCTTTGCAAGCGCATGACTTGCGCCAGTACGCGGCCATCTGCATCCGTGACACAGCAATCAATTTCCATCCACAACAGGCATGGTTGCTGAATGGGCAAAAGCCGGTCTACGTCCCCGATTTTCATACGGCAACGGCGCTGATCGAACAAAACGCGGGCATCGGCTATGTGCCGCGCCATCTGGTGCTACCGCTGTTAGAGCGCGGCCTGCTGGTAAAAAAAAGAATTGCAGGAACACAAACACGCCACGCATCTGTTTCTGGCGCATCGCACTGAAGGAATGGGACGGGTGCGACGTTGGGCAGTGGAATGGTTGTTACGGCCGGAAATCCGACCACTTTTATGTGGCCAGATTCCGGCAGATCAGCTTGCGAACGCCCTACCCAGCTAAGCAAGCAGGGCCCGCAACGCTGTTCCGGCTTATTTGCCCAGCGCCGTGCTCACAGCCACACTCAACGGCGTGGTCGGACGGCCAATCAGGCACTCAGTTGCTTACCTTCATCAAACAAAGCGCCTTTGCTGGCCGCGTTATCGCTGTTCGCCAACAACTCGGCCACGAACTCGGGCAGGCCCACATCAATCAGCGCTTTCTTGTAGCCCGCTTCGTCCAGATGCACATAGTTAACCGGCTTGCCGGACTGGCGCGCAATTTCGGCGGCCAGCTCTGGACCGGTGTAACCGCTGTCGCCGGCCAACTCATAAACCTTGCCGGCTTGATCGTCGGTTGAGGTCAGCACCACTGCGGCCGCCTCGGCGTAGTCAGCACGCGTAGCTGCAGAAATCTTGCCCTCACCCGCCACGCCCAGCACCGCGCCATGTTGCACGGCGCCTGCTGCGCCGCCCGCCTGGTTTTCCAGGTACCAGCCATTGCGCAGCAACACATAAGGCACACCCGATGCCTTGAGCGCGGTTTCGGTTTGACGGTGTTCTTCGGCCAGGCCAAGGGCTGAGGTATCGGCATGCAATACGCTGGTGTAGGCCAACAGTTTGACGCCAGCGCCTTGGCCGCGTTGATCACGTTTTGATGTTGCGTAGCGCGTTGGCCCAGTTCATTGGACGAGATCAGTAGCACCCGGTCGACACCCGCAAAGGCTTTTTTTCCAGACTCGCGGCGTCGGTGTAATCGCCGATACGGGTTTCGACGCCTTGCGCCACGAACGCTGCGGCGGCTTCCGGCTTGCGCACCAGCGCGATGACTTGCGTCGCGGGCACACGTTTGAGCAGTGCAGCCACCACCAGATGGCCGAGTTGGCCAGTGGCACCAGTGACCAGAATGCGTTGTTGAGTAGCGGACATATTGCTTTCCTGTAGGTTTTAAAAAAAGAGGACAGGTCTATAATAGAGACCGCCTCCGCTGCCCACAAGGAGGCAGTTTTTTTTCCGCTCAAGGTTACCTGGAAGGAACCCTCATGAATTCGCGCAGTAATATCGTCGATCAATTTGGCGCCATGCGTGAAGCCGCATTCGATGCCTCACAATGCCCGGTGCGCAATGTGCTCGACCGTATCGGTGACAAATGGACCTCGCTGCTGGTGATGGCACTCGCCGCGCGACCGCATCGCTTTAGCGAATTGCAACGCACCACGCCGGATATCTCCAAGCGCATGCTCACTCAGACCTTGCGCAATCTGGAACGCGATGGCCTGATTATTCGTGAGGTATTTCCGACCAAACCCCCGTCGGTGCAATATCAATTGTCACCGCTGGGGGTATCGGTGTTAGCACCACTCGGCCATCTGATCGATTGGGCGGATCGCAGCTACGCGCAGATTCTGGCCGCCCGCGCCGCCTTCGATGCCGCCAATCCGCAGCCCTGAGCCGCCCTGCCGCTCATTCTCTTGTCATTGCAGCGTCATGATTAATTTCTATAACAAACGCACCAAGCCAGCGGCAGCGGCGGTGTGCATAGGGCAACGTCTGACATGCGCATGCGCCGTACACGAATAGGCGCGACCAGGCACGCGGGGCATGATGGCAACCCGTCGCGCGCGTCGCAGCGCCGCGCTGGCAAGACCTTGCAAGGAGACGCATGAGTTTTGCCCCATCGAGCGACGCTGCTGCGCAAGCGTTGCATGAGCGCTATCGGCAAGTTCGCGCGCATACCCTGGCGCTGGCCGCGCCGCTGTCGCCCGAAGACCAGTGCATCCAGTCGATGCCGGACGCCAGCCCGACCAAATGGCATCTGGCGCATACCACCTGGTTTTTTTTGAAACCGTGTTGCTGCAAAGACACGCGCACGATTACGCCTTGTTCGATCCGCGTTTGCACTATCTATTCAACTCCTATTACGAGGCACTGGGCCCACGGCATCCGCGCCCTTTGCGCGGCCTGATTACCCGGCCGAGCCTGGACGAAGTGATGGCGTTTCGTCGCCATGTCGATCAGGCGGTAGAGCATTTGCTGCAGCAGGCCGATGACGAAATGCTGGTTCAGGTTGCGCCGATTATTGAATTGGGCCTTAACCATGAGCAGCAACATCAAGAGCTGCTGCTCACCGATATCCTGCATGCGTTTTCGTGTAACCCCTTGCTCCCGGCCTATCGCAACGCCACGGCCCCGGTCCGACCCGCGCCTTTGCAGTGGCTGGACCAGCCCGGTGGCGTTGTCGATATCGGCATGCCCGCATCCGCAGACCGCTTCTGCTTTGATAACGAAACGCCGCGACATCAAACGCTGCTGCAGCCCTATTCCATCGCTAACCGCCTGGTCACCTGTGGCGAGTTCGCCGCATTTATCGCCGATGGCGGCTATCAACGCGCCGACCTCTGGCTGTCCGATGGCTGGGCCGCGGTGCGCGCACAAGACTGGCAACATCCAGCCTATTGGCTGGCGCCAGATGACCCGCGCCGCCGCTTTCAGCAACGCGACGATTTACCGGCCAATGACTGGTGGGTGTTTGGGTTGGACGGCGTACACGCTTTGCAGCCCGACGCGCCCGTAGCGCAGCTCAGTTTTTTATGAAGCGGCCGCCTATGCCGCGTGGGCCGGGGCGCGCTTGCCGACAGAATTTGAATGGGAAGCGGCCAGCACCGCAGTGGGCATGACGCAAGTGGACGATCAAGTGTGGCAGTGGACCCGCTCGTCGTATGACCCTTATCCACGTTTTGTGCCGCTCGCTGGCATCGCTGCCGAATACAACGGCAAGTTTATGGTCAGCCAGGTGGTGTTGCGCGGCGGCAGCGTCGCCACCCCGCCCGGCCATACCCGTCACACCTACCGCAATTTCTTTCCGCCCGCCGCACGGTGGCAATTTTCTGGCGTGCGCCTCGCACGCGATCTTTGAACCGAACCCGGAAAAAACAAACATGCGCTCCTATATTCCCGCCCAGGCTGATGCCGCCTCTTTATTTGATGCCAATGAAATCGAAGCACACACGGCGCAGGCCGCCTTTGGCCAGGATTTGCTCGCAGGTCTCAAACGCAGTCCACGCAGCGTGCCAGCCAAATACTTTTATGATGCGGCTGGCTCGGCCCTGTTTGACCTGATCTGTGATTTGCCCGAGTACTATCCCACCCGGACCGAATTGAAAATCCTGACCGATAACGCGGCCGAGATGGCAGCGCAGATAGGGCCGGATGCTGAGTTGATTGAATTTGGCGCGGGCTCGCTAACCAAAGTGCGCTTGCTGCTGGATGCTTTCGAGCCCATCAATGCGCCGACACGTTATCTGCCGATCGATATTTCCGGTGAACATCTGGAAAATGCCGCGCAACGTTTGCGCACGCTATACCCGCGTCTGAGCGTCAGCCCGGTGGTGGCCGACTATATGCAGCCGATGGCGCTCCCCGCCACGGCATCGCCGCACGGCCGCCGCGTTGGTTTTTTTTCCGGGTTCGACCATAGGCAATATGGAGCCCGACGAAGCGTTGAGCTTTTTGCATTCGACGGCCGAATTGCTGCGCGGGGGTGGTTTATTGATTGGTGTAGATCTGGTCAAGGAGCCGGCACGACTGCATGCGGCGTACAACGACGCGCAAGGCGTGACGGCGGCGTTTAACCTGAATATGCTGCGGCGAGCCAATCTGGAACTGGGCGCGACATTTAATCCTGCCGGTTTCAGCCACTACGCCTTCTACAATCCGGTGTTGCAACGCATTGAAATGCATCTGATCAGCAAGCGCGATCAGACGGTGACGGTGCTGGGACAACGCTTCAGCTTTCGCGAAGGCGAAACCATTCATACCGAAAACTCGCACAAATACACCATCGATAGCTTCCGCAATCTGGCGGTGCAAGCAGGCTTCCGCGCCGGACCTACGTGGACGGACGCAGAAAATCTGTTCAGCGTGCACTGGCTCCATGCGCCGACGGCATAAGCCTGGCTGCGATTGGGTAGAACACGTTTGATTTGCTGTGGAACTTGAAGGGATTTAAAGCAGGAGGGTGGTTGCCGGGCGGGCACATCAAACAGGCTGCTGTTTGATGGCGTCCCCACGGGGATTCGAACCCCGGTTATCGCCGTGAAAGGGCGGTGTCCTAGGCCTCTAGACGATGGGGACCTGGCAACGGTACTGCTGGGATATGCATAAAGAAGAAGTGGTGCGCCCGGAGCGATTCGAACGCCCGACCCTCTGGTTCGTAGCCAGATACTCTATCCAACTGAGCTACGGGCGCACTGCTAACTTCACTACACATTTACTGCTCTTGATGCCACAAGGATAGTGGCGTCCCCACGGGGATTCGAACCCCGGTTATCGCCGTGAAAGGGCGGTGTCCTAGGCCTCTAGACGATGGGGACCTGTAAACTGAAACGGCTACTCAAGGTGTGTTGCAAGCTTGAGTAGCCGCATCTGTTCTGGTGGAGCTAAGCGGGATCGAACCGCTGACCTCTTGCATGCCATGCAAGCGCTCTCCCAGCTGAGCTATAGCCCCGATATTCTGGTCTGGGTTACTGCTGTTTTTCTGCTTTCCGGTGGCTCGCCACCGAAAGAGAGACGCATTCTAGGAGAGAACTTAAAGCCTGTAAACCCCTGTTTGCGATGTTTTGCAAAAAAAACTTTAAAACGTCTTTTGGTGGAGCTAAGCGGGATCGAACCGCTGACCTCTTGCATGCCATGCAAGCGCTCTCCCAGCTGAGCTATAGCCCCCCAAAGAGGAGCGCATTAAACGGGATTTACGGCTTGCTGTAAAGCCCCTTCAACGCGATCCGCTTTATTTTTTTTGCAATCAACCGTGGCTTACCACAGCGACCACCAGCGCTCGGTGTTCCAGTAACTGTCTTCCAGCACCTTGGTGTTGGGGTAGTTCTGCAACAGCACGCGCTTGGCATCATCCCGCAATTGCACCAGTTGCAGCTTGTCGTACGAGCGCACCATGATGCCCAGCGCCGGCTCAACCTGCTTGGTGTTGCTATAGGTCTGCAGCAACGATTTGCCGCGGTTGGCCGCCGCCAGATAGGCACCGCGCTTGTAGTAATACTTGGCGACGTGCAGCTCATGGTTGGCCAGCGCACCGATCAGATAACCCATACGCGTACGCGCGTCTTCCGAGTACTTGCTGTCAGGGAAACGCGTAACCAGTTCTTTAAAGGCATCGTAGGAATCGAGCGCAGACTTGGGGTCACGCTCCGACATATCCTGCTTGGCCAGCACCGACAGAAAACCCTGGCTGTCGTTGAAGTTCACCAGACCCTTGAGGTACAGCGCGTAATCCATGGAAGGATGCGCCGGGTAGGTCTTGATAAACCGGTCGATCGAGGCCAGTGCCAAGGCCGGATCGCTGTTCTTGTACTGGTTGAACGCGGTTTCCAGCACGGCCTGTTGTGCATAGCGGCCATATGGATAGCGGGCTTCCAGCTTCTCGAACAGCTTGGTCGAAGCATCCCAGTTGTGGTCGTTCTGATCAGTCTTGGCTTCGGAATAAATCTTTTCCGCGGACCAGCCTTTGGTCTCGTCCTCACCTTCCGGGGTGGACGCACAACCAGCCAGTAAAATACCGGCCACAGTAAACGCGAGGATTCGCGGTAAAATCTTGTTCATGATGAATCCCGAATTAGAACCCGACGATTATAGCGATTTCGCTGAGCCCCGTGTCTTGATCGTGCCGGCCGATTGTGCCGGCATGCGTCTGGACGCCGCTTTGGCTAAATTGCTGCCCGATTACTCGCGCAACCGCCTCGCTACCTGGGTCAAAGATGGCCTGGTCACAGTCGACGGCGCCGCCGCCAGCCCCAAGACCAAACTGTGGGGCGGCGAGAGCATGAGTGTAACCATACAACCCGATCCGCACGAGGTGGCTTTCACCGCCGAAGACCTGCCGCTGGATGTGATCTACGAGGATGACGCCATCCTGGTCATCGACAAGCCAGCAGGTCTGGTGGTGCACCCGGGCAGCGGCAACTGGAGCGGCACCTTGCTCAACGGCTTGCTGTTTGCCTATCCCGAGCTCAAACAGATACCGCGCGCCGGCATCGTACACCGGCTGGACAAAGATACGAGCGGGCTGATGGTAGTCGCGCGCACACTGGCCGCGCAAAACCATCTGGTACGGCAGTTACAAAGCCATACCGTGGCCCGGCATTATCTGGCGATTGCGCAAGGCATGGTCGAGCGCGATGGCACTGTCGATGCGCCCATCGGCCGGCACCCGCGTGAGCGCATCAAGATGGCCGTGGTCGGCACCGGCAAACACGCCGTTACGCACTACCGCGTGCTGGAGAAATTTTCGCAACACACCCTGGTGGAATGCCGCCTGGAAACCGGCCGCACTCATCAGATCCGGGTGCATATGGCGCACATCGGCCATCCGCTGGCGGCCGACCCGGTCTATAGCGGACGCGCCAAACGGCTGGAACCTGAATTGCTGATGGCGCTGGAAGACTTTGATCGCCAGGCCCTGCATGCCCGCAAACTCAGTCTGACGCATCCGGTGACCGGCAAAACCATGATGTGGCGCTCGCCCATTCCGGTTGATTTTGAATCGCTGCTGGCCGCCATGCGTGCGCAGGCGGGCATTGATGATGTATGGGATGACGATGAAGAAGACTGGGGCGACGATGATGACGACGTCGAGGTGATCTATGTCCGCGAGTGATCAGGCCCCTGCCCGGCCCGTTGCAGCGACCGTGATCACCCCTGACTGGCCTGCCCCCGGCAATGTGCGCGCCTTGATGACCACGCGCCAGGGCGCGTCAGCGTGGCGCCGTTTGGCAGCCTTAACCTGGGTGACCACGTGGGCGATAACCCTACCGCGGTCGCACACAACCGCGCGCTGGTGCGCAGCTGGCTGCCCGCCGAGCCAAGTGGCTGACGCAGTACATGGTACGGTGGTCGCCGAAACGGGCGGTTGCGCGGCCGATGCCAGTGTCAGCCGTGGGCCGGGCGAGGTCTCAGTGATCATGACGGCTGATTGCTTGCCCGCGCTGTTCTGCGACCGTGCCGGAACCGTGGTCGCCGCGGCACATGCCGGTTGGCGCGGATTGTGCGATGGCGTGCTGGAGGCCACGGTCGCCAGCATGGGCGTTGCGCCGGATCAGATACTGGTGTGGCTGGGCGCCGCGATCGGGCCACAGCAGTTTGAAGTCGGAGAAGAAGTTCGCACGGCGTTTATGGCACGCGATGCCCACGCCGCCACCGCATTTGTCCCCGGCGTGCAGCCTGGCAAGTGGTTGGCGGATATCTACCAGCTGGCACGGCTACGGCTGGCAGCGGTGGGTGTCACCGCCGTGTATGGTGGCGATCTGTGCACCGTGAGCGACGCCGAACGCTTCTTCTCGTATCGCCGCGACCAACAAACCGGCCGCATGGCCGCGCTGATCTGGCTGGACTGAGGCATAGGGTGGGTCTAGACCCACCACTCAAAGCCGGGACCAGTATTGCTTGCTTGGCAAACCGCATTGTGTGGTGGGTCTTGACCCACCCTATTGCGGGCCCTTTTGCTTTTCCGCCGCCATTTCCTGGCGCTTGAGCTGACCCCGGCGTTTCAGCCAGAAAATCAGCCACGCCGGCAAGAATCCCAGAAAGAAAAAAGAAAATCACGCCCTTGAGCACGCTGCCCATGGTCACCGCGATCATGAAGATCACGTACAGATAGCCGATCAGAACGATATACATCGCAAGTATCCGGTCTGGCGCATACAGGCCAGCGCAAAAACAAAGCGTGAACGGCAGGCGGGCTGCGGTTCACGCTGGGGGTCAACCAAGGCGACGACTCAGGCGCGCTTGTCGGCTTCGATCAGTGCATAGGCCGAATGATTGTGGATCGATTCAAAGTTTTCCGATTCCACTACATAAGCCACCACGCGCGGCTCGGCGATCAACTGGGCGGCCACATCGCGCACCATGTCTTCGACAAACTTGGGATTTTCGTACGCGCGTTCGGTGACGTATTTTTCGTCCGGGCGCTTGAGCAAGCCCCACAGTTCGCACGACGCCTGGGCTTCCACCAGTTCAACCAGTTCTTCAATCCACAAATGCTCGCCCAGCGTGGCGGTCACGGTAACGTGCGAGCGCTGATTGTGCGCGCCATATTGCGAAATCTGCTTGGAGCACGGGCACAGACTGGTAACCGGCACCAGCACTTTCAGCTTCAGCTCGTAATTGCCGTTACGGATTTCGCCGATCAAGGTGACGTCATAATCGAGCAGGCTTTGCACACCCGAAACCGGCGCCGTCTTGTTGATGAAATACGGGAAACGCATTTCAAGATAACCCGCTTCCGCATCCAGCGCCGTGCACATCTCGCGCAGAATGGTCTCAAACGATTCGACCGAGATTTCTTTTTTCGTGGCTGTTCAGAATCTGCACAAAGCGCGACATGTGCGTGCCTTTAAAGTGCTGCGGCAGAAACACATACATGTCGAATGTGGCGATGGTGTGCTGGATACCATCGGCGCGGTCGGCTACACGCACCGGATGGCGGATCGATTTGATCCCCACCTTGTTGATGGCGATGTTGCGGGTGTCTTCAGAACTCTGCACGTCCGTCAAAGGCTGGACGTTGTTGTGCGGCGCATTCATGAGCCTGCTCCAGGTGGATCTTAAGCAAAGGCGGCATTATAACGCGGCCGAATACCGAGTAAACTTCTCGGGTTATTTTGACTATCGCTGAATAGAAAACGATAGATAAGTTATATAAATGTAAGCAGCAACGCTAACGCGCTCCGGGTGGCAAGCCCAGCATCAAGCTGTTGACGAAACGGGTGTAGCCATCGATCAGCAATTGCACCTGGTGCGGCATGGCGGGCAGCGTCAAATACAAAGAACCCATGCCTATCATCAACATGATGGGAAAGCCGATGGCAAAGATATTCAGTTGCGGCGATGCCCGGGTCATTACGCCGACGGCCAGGTTGGTCACCAGCAAAGACCCCACCACCGGCATCGACAATTGCAGGCCAACGGTAAAAAATGATGGCGCCCTGATTAACCAGCAGCATCAGCGGACGCGCGCTCAGCGGTTGTGCCGTGGGCGGCATCTGGCTAAAGCTGTCGATCAGGGTACGCAGCACGATCAGATGGCCATTCATGGCCAGGAACAACAGCGTGGTCATCAGGCTAAGAAACTGCGCCAGCACCGGCACGCTGGTGTTGTGTTGCGGATCAAAGAATGAGGCGAAACCCAGACCCATCTGCAAACCGGCTACATGCCCGGCCATTTCCACCGCCGAGAACACCAGGCGCATCGCCATGCCTATCATCAGCCGATGATCATCTGATTGACCGCGATCATGATGCCCACCGCCGAGAGCACCGGCACATTGGGCATGGGCGGCAGCACCGGCACGATCAGCACGGTAAGCAGCAGCGTAAAGCCCACGCGCACGGTAACCGAGATCGAACCGCTGGAATAAAACGGATCCGCCAGAAACAGCCCGAAGATGCGCATGAACGGCCACAGCAACACCGCCATCCACGCGTTGATCTGGCATCGGTGATGGTGAACATGCGTCAGCCGATCATCGACGGAATGCTCTGGAACAAGCGCACGGTGTAGTCAGTAATCTGCCCGATCATCCACGGCCCGGCCAGGATAAACACCAGAAAAGCGGCCAGCAACTTGGGAATAAACGACAGCGTGGATTCGTTGATCTGCGTGGCCGCCTGAAAAATACTGACGACCAGGCCCACCAGCAACACGGTGATCAGCACCGGGCCGCCCAGCAGCACCAGCACTTCCATCGCACGTTGCACCAGGGTAATGACGGTTTCTGGCGTCATCTGCGTCTCCTTGCTAACCGGTATAGAAACTCTGCACCAGCGAACCCATCAATAGCGTCCAGCCGTCCACCAGCACAAACAACATCAATTTAAAAGGCAACGCCAGCGTCACCGGCGACACCATCATCATCCCCATGGCCATCAAGATGCTGGCTACCACCAGATCGATAATCAAAAAACGGGATAAACACCATAAAGCCGATCTGGAATGCAGTTTTGAGCTCGCTGGTCACGTAGGCCGGCACCAGCACCCGCAGGGTGACGTCTTCCGGGCCATTGGGCTGTTTGGTGCCGGACACTTCAATAAAAAAACGCCAGATCGCGTTGCCGGGTCTGCTTGAGCATAAAGTCCTTGAGCGGCACTGCGGCACGGTCAAGGCCCTCGTTGAAGCTGATTTTCTGTTCGTTATACGGCAGATAAGCCTGGGTGTAGATCTTGTCCAGCACCGGCGACATCACAAAAAAAACGTGAGAAACAACGATAGCCCCACGATCACCTGATTGGGCGGGCTTTGCACCGTGCCCAGCGCCTGGCGCAGCAAAGACAGCACGATCACGATGCGGGTAAACGCCGTCATCATCAGCAGCACCGCAGGCAAGAACGTCAGCGCTGTCAAAAAAACAGCAGCGTCTGCAGCGGCAAGCTATATGCGGTGCGCCCGCCCCGCCTGGCGTGGCGGTCATGAACGGGATGCCGGCATCGGCCGCCCACAGTGCGCCGCTCAGGCTCAAACCCGCCACGGCAAACAGCGCCAGCAATGCGCGCTGGCCGGGCAGATGGCGCTTGCACGCACGTGCCAGCACGGCAACAAAAGCCTTCATGGAGCACGTCTCTTTTTTTTCATCAACTCGGCCAGCTTGCCGGCAAACGGCGTGGCCATCGGCTGCACCACCGGCGCGTCTTCGGGGCGCGGGCGCGTGTGTAGCAGCTTACGTTTTGCGGCGTAACGCCCACCACCAGCCAGGTATCGTCCATCTCGACAATCACCACGCGTTCTTTGGGGCCGACCATCACGCCGGAGACCACGCGCAAGCGATTGTTCAGCCCGCCGGGCACCAGCGAAAACCGCCGCATCACCCAGCCGCGCCAAAAAATCAGCGCCAGCACAAAGGCCAGCGCCAGCACCACCTGCAGCAGTTGCAAGAACGAAGAGG
>BBFD01000078.1 GCA_001313065.1 Silvimonas sp. JCM 19000 | reverse complement strand
GGAAATCCGTGCTTGGGCCTGCACGCCTTTACCAGAAAAAAGCGCATTGGGGGTCTCTGCCTGTACAATTTGAACCAGAGCCTGGGCATGGGCTTGGGCTTGGGGGCAGTATCGGTGCTGGGGTTGAGGGCTTGGTGTACGGCAGGGTGCGGTAGGGTGCTCTGTTGCGGCAAAGGGAATACCCGAAGGATTATCGGGCCTTGCAGACGCAAGTAAGATTCGCTTTACGCAAAGTAGCGTTAGCGCCACCTTCAAAGATGGTCGTTCCATCCAAGAAGCTGTCGATGCACTGAGATCGGGAGCTTTATCGCCAAGCGAGATACCGGCGATTAGAGTTTTCGAGAAAGATGGCTTGATTTATACACTCGACAATCGACGTTTGTTTACGGCGGGTCAGGCGGGTGTGCCGGTCAACATTACTCCAGCCACAGCAGAAGAAGTAGCTAAGGAGGCGTGGAAGTTCACGACTCCAAACAATGGCTGCATCGTATGTGTGAAGGGCGGTTCGGTTCAGTAATGGAGGCTATTGTGGCGTTATATCAACAGATCGAGAAAATTGATTCAAAGGATGATTTGGCCGATTTCATCGCCGCGCTTAAACAGGATTTAGAATCCAATGCGGAGGAATGGGAAAATCCAACGCTTGAGCGTTTTCTTTCAGCGATGGAAGAGTGGACTAGATCGATGGATAACTACTACAGGAATACCGGTCAACAGCCGCCACAAGTGCCAACATGGCGAACACTGGCGAATATTCTGTATGCGTCGAAAATGTACGAATAAGCCGCTTGATTCAAAGATTGTTTTTTGAGCCGGTGCCGGAGAAATCCGCACCGGCTTTTTTGCTGCCTGCTCGAATCGTTGCCGACGCGCCACGTCGGTAAATCCCCATCGTCGTGGGCGAGCAGCAGGCAGAACGCGCTGGCAGCGACAGCGAGCGCGCCGCCTTGCTGGCCTTGCTCGATGAAGAAGCCCAGGAAGAAGAGGACGACACGCCATGACACCGACCAAGCGCCCCACGCGCACAATCACGTTACGCCTGCCCGACGAATTCCTGGACGTGTGCGAGGAAGACTGCATAGCCCCGGAAACCGTGCTGCGCGGCTTCGTCGCCGACCTGGCCGGCATCATCAGTTGGGCCGCCAACCCGCGCACCGACGGCTACAACAGCAACGGCTCGCACGAACGCAGTATGGCGCGGGAGTATTACGAGCGGGTCGGCTATCCGTGGTGGAATCGCTGACGCCGAACCGGTAGCGAAAAGACGGGGAGGCGCGGCCTCCCTTTTTTTAGTGGCCGCTCGTGCCGAAAACCATATCTGGGCCTGCATGCCCTTACCAGAAAAAAGCGCATTAGGGGGGGCTTGTACAATAGCGCCTGAGCCAGGGCGTAACAGTCTTGGAGACGGCATCCGTGCTGGGGTTGATGGCTTGGTGTGCGGCAGGACGTGGTAGGGTGCTCTGTTGCGGCAAAGGGCGTAGCTACTGGAGGGAACCTTGTCTATCGCTCTGTGAATGCGGCTGGCGACGTAAATTATGTCGGCATCACGAACAATCTAGAGCGACGTGCGGCTGAGCAACTGAGTTCAAAGGGCATTGCCATTGATGCGATTCCGGGATTAGGTAACTTGTCTCGGGCAGATGCTAGGGCGGTTGAGCAGGTTCTGATTGAAAATTACGGCTTGTCCAAAAAAATGGCGGGACGCTGATAAATAAGATCAATAGTATCTCTGAATCAAATCCAGCATATGCTGGCTCATTACAGCGCGGAGCCGACCTGTTGAAACAAGTTGGCTATCCAGGATTCTAGAATGGCGAAACTGAAGATTGGCGATATTGTTGAGATCAATACCGCGAAAGGATTGGCCTATGCTCAGTACACGCATAAACATAAGCAATACGGTGCGTTGCTGCGCGTGTTTGGGAGGCTCTTCGATGCTCGACCTGATGGCTTTGTCGATCTGATAAATAGTCGGCCGGCATTTATGTGCTTTTTTTTCCGCTAAACGCGGCGATTGACCAGCATATTGTATCAATCGTCGCTAATGTGGCACTGCCGTCTGATGCTCAGAAATTTCCTACCTTCCGTGCTGGGGTAGTCGACCCAGCTACGCGAAAAGTGGGTGTATGGTGGTTGTGGGATGGTGAGAAAGAATGGCGAGTCGGACAGCTAACTGTTGAACAACGTTGTCTCTCGATTCGTGGAGTGTGGAACGATACGTTATTAATAGAGCGAATTGAATCAGGTTGGACGCCGGAAACAGATCCAACGTAGAGCTGCTCCACTCAGATAATTGTCAGTGGTTTGATACGGCAATGCGATTAAATGATTTGGTCGATTGCTCAGTTTTAGCAAGGCCCGCCGAGCGCGGGCCTCGTCGTTTTAACCCCATCAGGCACGTAAAATGAAAGCATTCTGGACAATCATCATGGCAATGTTCTTTACCACGGTTGGCGGGGCCGAGCCGACGCCCACCCCGAAGAACGACTGCGAGAAACTGATGACCTCGATGCTTCCGTTCGCGCAAAAAAATGCTACGACAACACGGCGAGTTCTTCCCATACGGCGGCGCACTGGACGAGCATGGCGCGGTTGTTGCCGTAGGGGCGACGGATGGGCGAGAGCCGCGTGTTGCTGCTATCGGAACTGAAGCAGCGGCGCAACAAGAACCCGCTGGCGAAGCAGGTCATTGACGAACTGGCGAGTGACCCCGAGCTTGTAAGGGAAATTGCTTCCTGGAGTAAATGATAGTGCTGGGGTTGATGGCTTGGTGTACGGCAGGACGTGGTGGGGTGCTCTGTTGCAGTAAAGAGCGCAGCATCGATAGATACGGCCGCATTGCGATTTACCCAAGGCAGCGTCAAAGCTTCTTTCAGAAACGGCACAAGCATTAATGATGCGGTAGCCGCGTTACGGACCGGGGGCGCCGAGGCAGCGTCGCAATTCCCGCCGATTCGCTTAGTTGCGCACGAAGGTCAGTTGTTCAGTTTGGATGGTCGGCGCTGCTCACGTTCTCGCAGGCCGGTCAGCAGGTGCCGTTCCGCATGGCAACAGAAGCTGAGATCGCGCACGAGTGGTCAATAAATTCACTACAACATAGGCCCAGAGATGGGGCCAGTTCATCACGGTGCGGCCATGAAGCAGAAGACGTTGCTAGAAGTCCTGGCGGAAGACCAGGGCTCCGTTGAAGCGGTGCTGGGAGTCATCGCCGAACTGTGTGGGGAATTGCGGCAAGGGCAAGTCGAAGATTGGGAAAACACGACCCTGCTGCAGTTCTTGGACTTGTCGATGTCGGTACATCGCTTCTCAAAGCGGATGACTTCAACGGATGAGTGATTGGCGACGTTCGCCCTGTGCGGGCGTCGTTATGCTGACTCAGACCACAACTGCAGCTATCGGATTTTCAGTAATAATCACGAGCCAGGACTTGCCGCAATGGTTACCACACCTCAATCTTTTGAGATGGTTAGCGACAAAGTGCCGTCAAATTAGCAAGTGAAGATTCATAAGCCATCAGGCATTGCTTTGCCGGAGGCTTGGTTGAGGCGCGAATACATGTAGCCATTTTACGACGCCGATTCTTTGGCCTGTTTTTTTATTTTCGAGCGCGAGCAGGGCTGATATGGACAAGTTCTTTTTTTTCGAAGTACAGGCCGAGGTATGCGCACGATTTGGCTCACCAATCATGCCGGCACCCTCGGAGTTAAAGGTGGGCATTTCGAAAAAATGTCAGAGACGGCGTCCGGCCGCTGAATGGGATGAGAATTAACCCTGTTGGGGATACATCTGGCTGGTTTATTTGGGCAGGCGAAACGAGGTCGGACGCCGATGATTTTTTTTGTACCTTTACATATTGAACACTTGCTTGAATGGGCGCCTCTCGTCATTCCATATCTTGGACTGCCGCCAGGGTGGAGGTTTTTTTGGTGACGGAAGAGTTTGAGGATGCGTGGCACGATCCGCTGTTGGTTTTGAGTATTTAATGTTCCAGCGCGAGCGGCTTTTGTCCTCGAGAGTACCTATGGCAACGGCAATGGCCCGGGTGTGGCGCGGCCGCATGCGGTGACGGATCTGTTCGATTCCGCCAGCGTCGATCACAAGTTCGGCTACGACGCCAACGGCAATCTGGTCACCACCACGGCAGAAAAAACCGAGGATGCGATTGGCGCGTCCAAGCCGATTCCGAATCTCGGCCCCGGAAAGCTCAGTAATCCGAGTATCCCGGCAGGCTTTGGGACGTACGACTACGGAGTCGTTCCTCAGCGAGTCAGGTAACTACCAAGTCCACTTTTACGAAAAAAAACGCCTCGACAGGCGAGGTGTTCTATGGCTTTGACTACAAAGCTATTTTCAACAGCATGTCTGGAGCGGCCAAATAATGAAAGTGAAATGCACTCGATTACTCGATTCGGAAGGTCGGGAAGTAATCAACTCTCCCTGGCTGACGCTGGGGCAAACATACCATGTGTTATCAATATTTATTAATCCAGATGGTAAGCGTAGCTACGCAATAGTGGGTTGCGAGAAAGACGGGGAGTGGCCCAGTATGGTTGCTCACCAATCGGAATGTTTTGAAATCGTCAGCACAGTTGCGCCATCCAACTGGCGCGCCTGGATTCATGAGTCTGCTGCTATTGGCCTTTCGCCTTTAGCCTGGCAAGACCCGGGCTTCAACGAAGGTTTTTTTTCGACCATGATCCTGCGACATATCGGATCTTTGTGCGCGAAAGGGAAATCATGCTGAGGGAAGACCCTTAGTTTGTTTGTACATAATGTGGTTTTAACTAAAAAACCGGTGTTGAGAAACCCGCGCCAGGTTTTTTTTGTCGTCTGCGCCTGGCGTTGACGATGTGCCAGGTCGCTAGATCACACTCTTGCTGAGGCATGGGGGCCGAAAGCACCGCAGGCGGGGCCGGTAGGTACAAACAGCGAAGCGGGCGAAAAGCAAGACGAAAATAAGAGTCAGAATGGCGAAACTGGCTCGTATTCAAATACTCACGAAAGTGGAAAGGAATATCACGGAAAAGGTGATCGGGATAGATCGCAAGAATCTGGTCGAGAAAAAAGAGAATAAGAATGGTGATTCTCATACATCGGCAGACTGGGCACCTGCCGAAAATGATAGGGAAGCATTTAAGCAAGAATCGCGACGGCTTAAACAGGACGGGGGAATCGCAGTGATTCTAACTACAATCGGCGTGACTCGCCCGGAACGAAATATATAAAGCAAGATGGTTTCTAGAAATGACTAATCGTCAAATGATGATAGAGGTTCGCGGACATCGAATAATCCCATACTTGCCGGGAGGGTTTGCCGCAAATATTGAGGAATTCAACTCTGCTCGTGCAGATGGTTTTAATATTATTCCTTGGGAAGGTTTTTTCGGAGCTGGATCTTGAAGATCTTGCTCGCTATGAAAATCTCAAGGTCTTGATATTTCAAGGTGATGCAAGTACGAATTTGAGTTCCCTTGAGTCGCTAAATCTAGAGGAGCTTACACTTGGACGTACAAATTTCACGCTGGATTTTTCGAAATTTCCCAAATTACAGCGCTTGGCAATCGATTGGAGAAGCGGGGTATTTAAAAAAATGAAAATTTATCGAATTTAGTTTCTTTGCATATTTGGAAGTATGGCTCAGCTTCAAATGATTTGTCTGACTTTCCTTTCTTTGCTAACTTGCGTGATTTAATGTTGGTTGAGTCTAAAATAGAGCGCCTGGATGGTCTGTCTCGATTTAGGTTTCTGGAAAGTGTCGAGTTTGCTTATATGAAGAAATTGAGTAAATTGGGCGAAATGGGGCTGCCTGAACTTGAAACGTTTGTTGCGGACACATGTAAAAAAATTTATCTGATCATGAGAAATTAGGAACTTGCCCAAAATTGAGTGCGTTAAAGTTGCACAATTGCGGACAAATCAAATCTTTGTCCTTCTTGCGAAACCTCCGGAATTTGAACTCGTTCCGGTTTGTAGGTACGGATATAATCGACGGGGACTTGTCTCCTTTGTTAAATATTTCTGATGTTTTTTTTAACGATAAACAACATTACTCACACAAGTTGAAAGATATTCGGCCATAGAGGTGTCTCTGGACAGTTGATTGAGTAGCGGGTTTATCAAAAGGTGGTAAATATGCGTGAATTGCCAATTCCCCCGGAAAATGAAGGCGATGAAAATGCCACTGAAATGGCACGTGTGTGGATTGGAAACAACACATGTAATGTTTCGCTATTGCTCGGCATGTATGCAGATGCTGAAAAAAGGTGGTGTCGACGAGCTTTGGGCTTGGGGTAATATACTAGGTGACGTCGCCCAACACATTGCCTATGGTTTAAAAATGAGCCATGGGTGGGATGAAGTAGAGACGATGCGAAAATTAAGCGAACATTTTAATGTTGCCATGAAGGCTCGCGCTCCAAGATAGTTGGGGATTTCTTCGAGGAAGGCCTAGGGACGGAGTCAGTGTCCAAGCACGGTGGCAATCCACCGGACATGTGAGTGACCGACCTGGCACTGTTTCTGGCTCATGAATTTGCCTAACCCGCTTGCACGGCGTACCCGAGGGTGACCGGCGACAATGGGAATGGCAACTCGCGAGGCACTGCTGAAGCCAAACGTCGCCATTCATTGGTAATAAAGTGGCTGGAGCCGATCCAGTCGCGATTTGGCAGGCATGGACGAGCGCCGCAAAAAAACCTCGCCATGGAAGAGTTCTTCGCATTCAAAAATGCGGATTACTCATTTAGTGGCATCATGAATGGGCTGGATGCGCTCAGCCCCGAAAATCTTGGCAAGCAAATAGTTGTAGGTTCTGTTCTCGCTGGAACGGGCATTGCTCGTAGCTACAGTTCGTTGGCGCAAATAATTGGGAACGCCGTTCGCCCCCGCAAGACGACTACACTATTTCGCGCGGTTTCCCGTGCGGAGCTTTAAAGCGTCGCTGATACCGGAGGTTTTATGGCGGGACCCGGATCCATGGGCAATAAATGGTTCGCCGGGTCCGCTGCGGATGCAGCGGAATGGGGGAAAAAGTCTTTTTTTGTTTGACCAAGAATCGGTTTTTTTACGCTTCGAATCAAGCTGAATAATATCGGTCCCGCACGTTCCGCCGACGGGGATCTACTTAATCAGATCAATTTACGTTCGTACATTGATGCGCTTTCAGGGAGCGTCTTGCGATGAGTGTTTCAAATGCCCGAGAAAGTGGGGTCGAAGTTAGTCTCAGGTGGTTGATCGAGCGCCCTTCTTGCATCCCGTCAGCAAGACTGACTTGCTATAGAGAAGAGCGAGGTCTGGCAGATCTGTTTAGTATATTTATCGAGTTTTCCGCCGGGCAGGGGGGGGGCTCCTGAACGTGCGCTTATTCACGCTTTGGATCAATCGATGGAAGCCAGAATCCCAAAAAAACCGGCGGTAAATTAATCATCACGGCCGGACCTAAGCCGGTCGCGATAGCCTCGATTCTGACGCGTTGAAGTCGCTTGGGAGCCGGTGCTGGTGGCGCCGAAGACATGCGTCTACTTCAGGCAAATCCGACCATTGTGGATAATACAAACCATTGCATGCCAGTCGGCGTTTTGGCAACGCTGCATGTGTCTTGGCGCTTGATCGGTCGTGGACGAGGGTAGTTGCTCAGCTTGATATAGGCGGCCCAACTACCGCTCTCGTATCCTTGAAGCCGCATCTCGACCTTGGGTGACCGCACGACACGGTTGCTGAATCCGGATGCAAACCTCTGCCCTTGGTTGAGAGAGCGTTGGCAATTGAACCGCGCAAGCCCCAGCGCCTGGTGCAAACAGTGAAGCGGGAGCTACTCCGCCAAATGGAGACGATAAAAAATGGCGATGACAAGCAAAAGAAAGGTAAGCCATCAAGAAATACTGACCAGAATAGGCAGGTGCGCGACGCTGCGAGATATGAAGGGATAAACGATAGGCGCATGCTCGAGAAATGCAGCGTGCTGTTGAAGACGAGTCTCGGAATGGGGGAGAAATCTCGATTATCATGTTATCCGCGAAATTGTTCGTCAGATAAAGGGTGGGACCTACTAATGTCATTGGTTGATATTGCGCCATGGCCGAGAAAGAGGCTTTCTCGCGAAAAAAAATTTGAATTTAATTTAGTTGAAAATTTGATTGATAGAGCCTGCTGGAGGTGTGGAAAATATCTTGGTTCGATGCTTTATTTTGATTTTGGTGAAAAAAATAAATACACCGGATAAGCGTCATGGCCAGGTTTCGGAGGGGGAATGCACGATCGGCGTGCGCGATTGCTATTGGGAATTGCGTAAAGGCGATCAATTGGTTATTGATAGTGATGTCATTTCGGATGAGAATTCAATAGAAGTATTGGAAATTTTCAATGGGCAAGTGCTTCAGTCGGTTCGTGTTGATCCAGGCTGGATCTGTTTGTGTTTTTTCGGATGATGTGATTTTAAAGCTGGATACAACCAATAAACATTGTACCAATATCAATATTTCCGAACTTGTCATGAAAAAAATGGTTGTATCTTCACAATCTCTCCAAGAGGGTATTTTTTATCTTTCGGATGAAGTGTCAATTGTTCGATTTAATAAGTCAGCACAAAGCTAAAAGAGCGGGCCAATTTTTTGCAGTAAGCATGTGCGGTTGGCTATATCCCTGACTATATGCCGTTGCCAGGGAAAATGCTTCTGACCATGAAACCCGATGCCATCATCCGTGTGCGCTTCAAAAAAAATAAGAGAACGGCAGGAATTCTGCTGTTGAAGGGACATTTTATGTATGCCCGCCATTCATTGATGGGCAGGCTTTCGATTGCCGTCTACTGCTATCTGGCAAGCGCTTCTAGTGTCCGATTTCGAGGGAAATTGTGAAAAATAATCGAATATTTATAATATTAAACATCACTTTTCTAATTCTGTTTTTTTGCTATCGTCGCTAGCTGGGTTTGGCTTCCTGAGCAAGATGTCGCAGAAGGCGCACCGCATGCAGGAGGCGACGCGATTATTTGGGGAGTTTTTTTGCTGTTCCACTTTTTTTTATCATTGCTCAGGTTGCTAATTTTGCCTGGTTGATCTGTCTAATTGCCGATTTTTGTAGGAAAAAAAATATCTGGAAGAGGGTTTGTGCCGTGGTTCATCACGATAGGTGCATGGGCTATTATGATCGGCTATGACTTTTATCGAAGATAGAAATTTACGGCTTGCTCAGAACGTTGCAAGCATAATTTGATGGGCGTTCAATTGACGGTTGGTCTGTTCTGTATTTGGATAAGGCTGATGGCCGCTATTGGGAGCTTGACTGCCCCAGTAGCGGAGAGCACGGCGGCAGTGCACCGTGCTTACAAGTGCTAGCCCATGATGAAGCGGTAAAGAAATTTAAAAAAAATGGCAGAGTTGAGGCTGACGCAAATGCGAAGCGCATTGGTTACCTCGTCGAATTTGAGTTGGTGGAACTTGGTGGTTTTGGCTGTCTTGCACCAAGTGCATTTTTTGCCGGACAGCAAAGTCGGATGTATCGTCAACGGTTATCCAACAAATATCCCGAGAAACCCATGATGCAAAACCTTTTAGAACAAATTACGGTTCGGTTGCAGCAGGATGCGAAGAACTATTCCGTGTTTCTTAAAGTACATGAGGTTCCATATGTGCCGCCACCGGACCTGAAGAGCTCATTCGCGCTAGCTTCGGTGCCGAGGCTAAACTGGGCAGCATAGATGAAATAGAAGGCGTTTCCGTGTGCCCGGAACTTGACGAAGCGTTGTTTTACCCAGGTGATGAAGGTGCCGGACCGGGAAATACGGTGCTTAAAAAATGAATCGTTCATTGAACTGATTGAAGATTTTAAAGGTGAAATTCGGCGACTGGCTGGTGCTTCGCGCAAGATACAGCGATTCTGGCTAAAAGACGGACATCCGGCATATCCTGTTTTTTTTGGGAGTTTGCATATTTGTTTTGGCAGGACGATAAGGTAACCATTTTGATTGGATCAAGTTCGGACTAGTCGAAGGTATCGGGGCATAGCTAATGGCTCACATATCGAATTGATAACACAAGCGGCTGCGAACAGTTTCTTTCAGGGCGTGGGTGGAGTGCAGCTCGGGGAACCGTATTGCGTGGTTCCCCAAAGCTTCACGGTCCGCAAGCTTTACACGGAAGAAGGCGTGCCAGCCTGTAATGTGGAAATGTCATTGACAGCGCACCAAGGAGAAGAAGGTTATGCCTTGGGGATTGTATTTCTTGGCGTCACTAATTTAAAGGTTGGCAATCTGAATGGTTTACTGGCGAGTGTAATTGATATTTCTGATATTTCTGCGTGGGGGCTGGTGGGGGCGCGGTATAAGGCGGTGGATGTCGAGGCAGCCTGCTTCTCTCTGAATTGCCAAGACTTTGAGACGCGTTTGACGGAGCTGGCGTAGCAGCCCTATCTGCTGCCCGCTACCGAGCAATCTCCCGCTTCCTGGGCGCATCCCACGCGAACTTGGTGATGGCCGCCATGCTTCCTTTTACCGAAAAAAATACCGTCACGTTAAATGGAAATGGGTATTCTTGATCCGATCAGCGTGACTGCGCTGCGAGCGAGCAAGGTTCCGACTTTCGCGGTTGCAGGTGGCGTGATTGGCTTTCAAATTGGCGAGGGATGCATGGCCGTGACCGCCGGCGCATGCGCCTCTGGTGCCGGTTTTTTGGGTTGATTGGTGCATTGGTTGGAGGGGCGACCTCAATTTTGTCGGAGCAAGCGCCCCGGAAGCACCGCGGGTGGGAGCGGTAGGTGCAAACAGTGGAGAAGACGGGGCCGGTGAGCCTCGCGCTGGCGAAAAGGGAGGTCCAGGTGCTGGCAAGGAGTTTAACGACAAGAGCAAGGACAGGATTCGCGATCGGGATGGCAATAAGCGTGTCTTCTGCAAGAAAGATACGACCGACAAGCCGGGGCCTGATCGATCTGAGATTGCTCGTGCGGAGTCAAAGCGAGGCGATGGAAATAATTCCGAGAACAATGGGCAGAATACTTGCAGAACTTGCAATCGCCAAAAGGGTGTTAAGCGCACTGCCGATTACTTGGATTGGTTGAGAGATAGGCTGGGTGGCTAATGGATGCTGATATACACGCGTTGGTTGAAGAGATGGATGGGGTTTTCAAACTGACAATCCCTTTGCCGCAAGATGCTTGGCACGGATTCACATCTGAGTCCCTATGGGCGGAGGCGCTTGAGGATAGGACTATGCGTGTCCTGAACACGCCATTCTTTGCCAAAGGTATTAGCTACGAGGATGTGGTTTCGATAAAGATCGGGCCTGAAGTTATTTGGTTCGATTCTGTGGTTGCCAGGGGCGGGCATTCTACATATCGGATATTGCTTGATAAGATGACAGATGAGGCAGCTTTTCAAGGCAGGTGGGCTGGTTTCTCTGCGCTTGGTTGTACATATGAGTCTTTTCTTTTTTTTGGCTCGATCCGTATGCATGCTGTTGATATCCCTCCGTCGGTTGATGCTCGGAAAATCTATTCCTTGCTTGAATCAGGGGAAAAAAAGATGGGGTGTGGAATTTTGATGAAGGAAATTATACTGGCGGCGCCCTGTCCACAAGGCCGTTACCCGTAATCCCCGGCAGCGCAATTGAAGCGAAGCGCATTGCGCCGCATGGGGTAAATCGAAGAGCCGGTGCCGGAGCGATCCGCACCGGCTTTTTTGCTGCTGGCTGGATCGACGCCTCGCGAGGCACTGCTGAAGCCAAAACTTCGCCATTCATTGGTAATAAAGTGGCTGGTAACGATCCATTCGCAATTTGGCAGGCATGGACGAGCGCCGCAAAAAAAACCTCGCCGTGGAAGAGTTCTTCGCATTTAAAAAAATGCGGATTACTCATTTAGTGGCATCATGAATGGGCTGGATGCGCTCGGCCCCGCAGATATTGGTAAGACCGTAGTTGTAGGTTCTGTTCTCACCGCAAAAGGAATTGTGCGTAGCGTTAGTTCGTTGGGGCAAATAATGGGACGCGCGCCCCGCGCTTTGAAGGCGGCAAAGGGCGCAACTGAGACGGTGGACCTATACCGCGCGGTTGGTACCCGTGAGTTTGAGTCGGTAATGACGAACAAAGCCTTCTTGCCGGGAGGGAATAGCCTTGAAGGTCGTCAGTTTGCAATGACGATGGATGAGGCGCTTACATATGCCAATGCCGATCCCGGCAAGGTGGCAATCCTACGCGCCACAATTCAGAAAGACGCTTTGAGCGCGTTCGATTTCTCAAAAAAAATATTGACCCCTTTATATTTAAGAATGGCGTCGTAACTGTTCAGCCTGGTGTGCAGAGTGAAATCTTTCACAGCTCGCTACTATCAATCGAACATGCCTTCTAGAGGAGAGTTTCTTGATTGCGAAGGTACATTTTTTTGGGGTTGAACAAGGCGGACGTCATAACCCGCCGCAAACGGGTTTTCGCCCACAACTTGACATTCGAGGGACTCACACGTCATGTGTGGTTGAAAGTCTTGACGATGAGACCGTGTTTGTCTTCGGGAAAGATCATCGTATCTCATTGAAACTCATGTTCCCGGATCAATACCCCGAGCCCTTGAAAGTCGGTGATGTCGTGAAATTGTACGAGGGGAGCAAGCTCATAGGTGAAGGAGAGGTTGTAGCCTTGTAGGTCGGGCTATTGGCCCTGCGATCCCCTACTAATAAAAGGGGACAGACCACGATTTCCCCGATCCAAGCCGGTGCCGGATAGTTCCGCACCGGCTTTTTACCGCCCGCTACCAATCAATCTCCCGCTTCCTGCTCGCATCCCACACGAACTTCGGCAACTCCCCCGGCTTGGCTGGGGTGCTGGCTGCCGGGGTCTCTGGCTTGGCCGGCGCCACCGGCTCGATCTTGCTCCCTGCCAACTTGCCGGCGCGCTTCTTGGCATGCACGAAGTCATGCACCGCCCCCACGCCGACCGTCACCCCCCTTGCTGGCCAGGAACACCACCACCTGCCGATAACTGACGCCCGCCGCCAGCAGCGCCACGATCTCCGCCTCCCACGGCCCTAGCTTGCCTTTGGGCGACGTCGCCTGCGGGGCATTCGGCCTTCGGAGATTTCTTCACGACGGTGTTTGACGGTGCGATGGGCGCGCTGGAATCGGGCTGGTCGAAGCTGAGCCAGGCGGGCACGCCATCGAGCGCGCAGGTCTACGAGAAGACTGGCGCTCCCAGCCCGCAGAACGCCCGCCCTGGGATGGGCGCTGAGACGCTGGCGCCGGTCAACGTTACCGGGCATGCTTCGCAACAGTCGCCGGGGGAATACCGGTTTGTGAGTGAGACGCATGCGTGCGCCAGTATTGTATGTACAAGCCATATGTCTCGACGGGGCGACTAGAGAGGATCATGCCTGCGTTGCGATGCCGGATGTTACTGGTTTGATTCCGGTGTATGGCTCTTACTCAATGGGGCGACGGGCTTTTGCTGATGACCAGCGCTGGCGGGGTGGCTTTTTTTTCGGGATGGCGGGATTTGAGGCGCTGACCTTTGGTTCGGGTGTTATTGAGGATGCGCCGGCCAAGTTGGCGATGGAAGAGGCGCTTGAGGTTGGTGCGGCAAAGACAGCAGCCGCGCTAGAGAAGAGCGCACTTCAAGAGGCTCTTGCTGTTGCAAAGTCAACCAGTGGGCATCCGGCACAACTGATGACCACGTTGGAAGATGGAGCCCGTGTGATTTTCCGGAAGGACTTTGGCGAACAGGCGCATGCAATTGGCGGCCCGTTCCAAGGTATGGGAAAAAATCGATCACTACAACATCGAAATCCAATCGGCTACAGGTAAGACGATTGAGAACATCTACGCCGTCCCCAATGAGTCAGGCGGATTCACATTCTGGGGAAAGGATGGGGTTGTGAAATGATTGAAAAAATTACTTGATACTGTCGTGGTGACTCGTGATGGCGATGAGATTCCATCCAGCGAATTGCTCCAGAACGAGACGCATTGCCTTTGCGGGGAAATTGACGCAAGTAATCGCGACATTTATTTGAAATTCTCGTCACGCCAAGCGTTATATGATTTTGCTCGCTCCTTGTTGCAAGAGGCCGTGCATGGAATGGGAGGGCAAAAAAGAGTTTTATCCGCTCATATCCGACGGAAAGGCTTTAGTGGTCGAAGGGGCGCGCTTGGTAGAGGGAAGTTCACGCATCTTCGTCGCATACGGCGAAAGCGATTAGGAATATTCGCCAAAAAAAGAAAGCCGGTGCCGAGAAATCCGCAGCGGCTTTTTTGCTGCCTGCTCGAATCGTTGCCGACGCACCACATCGTTAAATCCCATTCCCCACCCGGCAGACGACATCGGATCGGCATGCAGCCTTTACGTTCCCATGATTTATTCGATGCTGATTTCTCGCAGGCCTGTCAATGAGGTGCTGGAGTACCTCTTATGGCTTGAGGGGGAACACATAGGCCCCCAGTTGACCATCAACGAACCCAGCTTATTGCTGAAAAAATTGGTTGGCTTAGAGTAATCCAGTCTGGACAAAAGCCGGTGCCGAGCAATCCGCGCCAGCTTTTGCTGCCCGCGCCACGTGATTTGTCGAGCATCGTACCGGGCACGCGTACATTGTCCCGGGCATATTATTCGCTCAAGAAGGACTCCATTAAGAA
>BBFD01000077.1 GCA_001313065.1 Silvimonas sp. JCM 19000 | reverse complement strand
CCCAACCCCGCCCCCACACCGCTGGGGCTACCATGTCGGATCGGGTACAATCGCCCCAAATTTTCAGGAGCGCTTATGGCTGGATTGACGCCAGATACCCCGCAGCCCACCGAAATCAAACTGCATAAAGCCTCGCGCGTGCTGGAGGTGGCATTTGACGATGGCCAGCGGTATCAGCTGACTTGCGAATACCTGCGGGTCTACAGCCCGTCTGCCGAAGTGCGTGGACATGGCGCGGGCCGGGCGTGCTGCAAGTGGGCAAGCAGAACGTCAGCCTGGTCGGCATCGAGCCGGTCGGCAATTACGCCATCAAACTGGTGTTTGACGACGGCCATGATTCAGGCCTGTATTCGTGGGAATACCTGTACGAACTGGGCCGCGACCACGCCACCAAATGGCAAGACTATCTGCATCGGCTGGCAGCTGCCGGCGTGCCCTACGGCTCTCAGCATTGAAAGGGATGGACCTATGAGTGATCAAACCACGCATTTCGGCTTCAAGACCGTCGAAGAATCAGAGAAAGCGCAAAAAAGTAGCCGAGGTTTTCCATTCGGTGGCGCAAAAAATACGATGTGATGAACGACCTGATGTCGGCCGGCCTGCACCGCGCCTGGAAGTTCTTCACCATCGAAACCAGCGGCGCCAAAGCCGGCGACCGCGTGCTGGATATCGCGGGCGGCACGGGTGATTTGTCCAAAGCGTTTGCGCGCAAAGTGGGCAAAACCGGCCAGGTGTGGCTGACCGATATCAATAGCTCGATGCTGGGCGTGGGCCGTGATCGCTTGCTGGATGCTGGCGTGGCAACGCCGGTAGCCTTGTGTGATGCCGAAAAGCTGCCGTTCCCGGACAACTATTTCAATATCGTCTCGGTGGCGTTTGGTCTGCGCAATATGACGCACAAAGACCAGGCGCTGAAAGAGATGTACCGCGTGCTCAAACCGGGCGGCCGTTTGCTGGTGCTGGAGTTCTCGCGCGTGTGGGCGCCGCTCAAGCCCGCCTACGATCTGTATTCGTTCAAGCTGTTGCCGTTTATGGGCAAGCTGGTGGCCAATGATGCCGATTCGTATCAATACCTGGCGGAATCGATCCGTATGCATCCGGATCAGGACACGCTCAAGGCCATGATGTACGACGCAGGCTTTGGCAAAGTGGACTACCACAATATGTCGGCTGGCGTGGTTGCCTTGCACAAAGGCATCAAGTTCTAACCGTCTGATCGCCTGATACCCTGCCCGGAGACCTCGCATGCTCGCCAGTTTGCTCAACCGTTTGCTCGCTCATGATCACACCAGCAAGGTGGCGCTGGCCGGTTACGCCGGGCGGGTAGTGCGGCTGGTGTTGCCCGCGTTCTCCGGCACCTTGGGCATCCAGCCGGATGGCACGGTGCAGGCGGTAGACATGCCCGCCGAAGCCACCATCACCTTGTCGCCGTCCTTCTTCAGCACCTGGTTGTTTGATCGCGAAGCCGCCTCACGCAAGGTGGGCCTTAATGGCGATGAACAACTGGCCGCCGCCATCGGCAGATTCTGTCCGGCGTGCGCTGGGATATGGCCGAAGAATTGTCCAGCCTGATCGGCGATGTGGCGGCCAACCGTCTGACCTGGTTTGCCGAGCGCGTCGGTGGCATTCCGGGTGCCATCGGCTCGCGTTTGTTGCTGGAGCTGGGCGAGTACTGGCGCGACGAGGCGCCTTTGTTGGCGCGCAAACAGCACGTGGCCGAGTTCTGTGCCGAGGTCGACACCTTGCGCGACGATGTAGCGCGGCTGGAACAGCGGCTGCAACGGCTGGGCTAAGCGTCCAGATGGATCTGGCCTCGCCGCTTTCTATCTCAAAATTATTCCGGGATTTCCATGCGGTTCTTCCGCCTGCTTAAAATTGCCTACGTGATTTATCGCTACGGGCTCGATGAATTCTTGCTCGGTCACGAACGGGTACGCGGGCTATCGGTGCTGGTTAACCGCACCCTGTTCTGGCGCAAGATCAGCACGCC
Organism: Silvimonas sp. JCM 19000; assembly: GCA_001313065.1. The sequence continues at coordinate 12,633 of BBFD01000077.1, read as the reverse complement.
GCGCGCGGTGCGTTTGCGGCTGGCGCTGGAAGCGCTGGGGCCTATTTTCGTGAAGTTTGGCCAGGTGTTGTCGACGCGGCGTGATTTGATGCCGCCCGATATCGCCGATGAACTGGCATTTCTGCAAGATCGGGTGCCGCCGTTTGCCGGGGATGTTGCCGTGGCGGTAATCGAGGGTGCGCTGGGCCGTCCCATCAGTGCGCTGTATGCCGAGTTTGATCGCACGCCGGTGGCTTCCGCCTCCATTGCGCAGGTGCATCGCGCACGCCTGAATGATGGCCGTGCGGTCGCCGTCAAAGTGCTGCGCCCCGGCATTTTGCCGGTGATCGAAAGCGATCTGGCCTGATGGGCGTGATGGCTGGCCTGGTCGAGCGCGTGTTCCGCGACGGCAAACGCTTGCGTCCGCGTGAGGTCGTGGCCGAGTTCGATAAATATCTGCACGACGAAGTCGACCTGATGGTCGAGGCGGGCAATGCCTCGCAGTTGCGACGCAATTTTCTGGGCTCCGACAAACTGATCGTGCCCGAAGTGTTTTACGACTGGTGCGCGCGCGAAGTGGTCACCATGGAATGGATGGATGGCATCCCCATCGGCCGCATTGCGCAGTTGCAGGAAGCCGGCATTGATCTGAAAAAAACTGGGGCGCTATGGCGTCGAGATTTTCTTTACCCAGGTTTTTTTTCGCGACGGGTTTTTTTTCACGCCGATATGCATCCGGGCAACATCTTTGTCGCGCCCGATAACCGCTATATCGCGCTGGATTTTGGCATCGTCGGCACGCTTTCGGATTCCGACAAGCAATATCTGGCGATCAATTTTCTTGCTTTCTTTAATCGCGATTACCACCGCGTGGCCGCCGCGCATATCGAATCAGGCTGGGTGCCGCGCGATACCCGGGTTGAAGAACTGGAAGCCGCGGTGCGCACGGTGTGCGAGCCGATCTTTAACAAGCCGATTTCGCAGATTTCATTTGGCCAGGTGTTGATGCGGCTGTTTGAAACCTCGCGCCGCTTTAATGTTGAAATTCAGCCGCAACTGGTGTTGCTGCAAAAAAAACCCTGCTGAATATCGAAGGCCTGGGCCGTCAGCTCGATCCCGATCTGGATTTGTGGCAAACCGCCAAGCCGTTTCTGGAACGCTGGATGCACGAGCAGATCGGCTGGCGTGGCCTGTGGCGCAATATCAAACACGAAGCCCCGCTGTGGACCGCGATGCTGCCCACACTGCCGCGCAAGCTGAATGATCTGCTGGCGCATGATCCGGCCGGTTTGCTGCAACAGGGCTATCACGGCCTGGTGTGGGAACAACGCAAGCGCAATTACATTCTCGGGGTGATTGCCGCCTTGCTGGCGGGCATCCTGACGGCGGTAGTGTTGCGATGAGCGCGTTTGATGCCGCTGGTTGGTACGCCAACGCGCGGCATGTGCCCAGCCCCAATCAGTCTGCACGGCCTGCGGGCGTGGCGATTGATCTGCTGGTCATACACAACATCAGCCTGCCGCCGGGGCAGTTTGGCGGCCCGGGGGTTGAACAGCTATTTACCAATTCGATTGCACCGCAAGACCCGCTGTTTGCTGATCTGGGCAGCTTGCGGGTGTCGGCGCATTTTTTTTATCCGGCGCGATGGCGCGGTGGTGCAGTTTGTGCCGGTGACGCAAAAAAAAGCGTTTCATGCCGGGGTTTCGCACTGGCGCGGACGTGACAGCTGCAATGATTTTTTCCGTCGGCATAGAGCTCGAAGGTAGCGATCACATCGCCTACACCGAGCCGCAATACGCCGCCCTGGTGGCGCTGGCCGCGGAACTGGCACGGTTTTGTGGCATACACACCGTGCTGGGGCATAACGATATCGCGCCGTTGCGCAAGACCGATCCTGGTCCATACTTTGATTGGCGGCGGATTTATGTTGCATTGCCGCAGTTGATACCCGATTAGAGGTGCACCACAACGGCACAGGGCTATAATCGCGCCCGGTTCATTCGCTTTATTCCGTTTTGATTACAGAGACCTCCGCAGCATGAGCGCACATTCCAGCCATGCACCGTCGGGCGCCAAACTGGCGCGGCTGACGGTGGGCGCGATCGGTGTGGTGTACGGCGACATCGGCACCAGCCCGCTATACACGCTTAAAACCTGCCTGACCGCACACGGCAACCTGCCGATCAACGCTGCCAATATTCTCGGCATCCTCTCGCTGATTTTCTGGGCCATCATGGTCGTGGTTTCGATCAAGTACGTGATCGTGATCATGCGCGCCGACAACCGGGGCGAAGGCGGCATTCTGGCGCTGATGGCGCTGGCCCTGCGCGACGTGGAGCCGCGTAGCCGCAAAGCCTATGTGCTGATGGGGCTGGGGATATTTGGCGCGTCCTTGTTCTATGGCGACGGCATTATCACGCCAGCCATCTCGGTGCTTTCGGCCTTCGAAGGTATCAGCGTGATTTCGCATACGCTTGATCCCTACATCGTGCCGTTGACCATCGCGGTGATCATCGGCTTGTTTGTGATCCAGAGCCACGGCACCGCCAGCGTCGGCAAGTTGTTTGGCCCGATCATGGTGTTCTGGTTTTTTTGTGCTGGCCGTCATGGGCATCAACAGCATCGTCAAAGCCCCCGAAGTGCTATGGGCCATCAACCCGATGCACGCCATCGACTTTATGGTGGCTTATCCGTGGCGAGGCTTTGTGGTGATGGGGGCGGTGGTGCTGTCGGTGACCGGGGGCGAAGCGCTGTACGCCGATATGGGTCACTTTGGCATGAAGTCGATCCGCATCGCGTGGTTTAGCCTGGTGCTGCCGTCGCTGGCTTTGTGCTACTTCGGCCAGGGCGCGCTGTTGTTGCATAACCCGGCGGCAATCAAGAACCCGTTCTTTTTTGCTGGCGCCGCAATGGGCCACCGCACCGCTGGTGGTGCTGGCCGCTGCCGCCACGGTGATTGCCTCGCAGGCGGTGATCTCGGGCGCGTTCTCGATGACCAACCAGGCCATCCAGCTGGGCTACTGTCCGCGCATGGACATCGACCACACTTCCGATCAGGAAATCGGCCAGATCTACGTGCCGCAAATCAACTGGTTCTTGCTGGTGGCGGTGATCGTGCTGGTACTGACCTTCCGCACTTCAGACAACCTGGCGGCCGCCTATGGCTTGTCGGTGTGCGGCACCATGGTGATGACCACGCTGCTGGCGTTTAATGTGCTGGCGCGCGCGGCCAGCAAGCAACGGCGTTATCTGATGCGCGCTTTGCTGGTGGTGTTTCTGGGCGTGGATTTGCTGTTCTTGTCGTCGAATATGCTCAAGCTACCCGACGGCGGCTGGTTTCCGCTGGTGATCGGCATGATTGCCTTCACCTTCATGACAACGTGGAAGCGGGGTCGCGTGCTGTTGGGCGAACGGCTGCGTGAAGGCGAGTTGCCGCTGCAAGGCTTTGTGGAAAGTCTGGAATCGTCGCCACCGCAGCGGGTGGAAGGCACCGCCATCTTTATGACCACCAGCATGGACAGCGTGCCGCATGCATTGCTGCATAACCTGAAGCACAACAAGGTGCTGCACGAAAGCGTGGTGTTCCTGACCATCCGCACCGCCGATATCCCGTTTGTGGCGCGGCGCGAGCGCGTGGTGGTGCGCAAGCTGGGCGAGAGTTTCTATCAGGTGATTTCGACTTACGGCTTCAAGGAAGAGCCGTCGGTGCCGTCGATTCTGAAGCAGGTGGAAGAACTGCAACCCGCGCTGGATTTCGACCCGATGCAGACCTCGTTCTTCTTGTCGCGCGAGACCATCGTGGAAGGCAAATACCCGGCGATGACGTGGTGGCGGCGCAGGTTGTTCTCGTTGATGACACGCAACGCCACCCGGGCCACCAACTATTTCCGCATCCCGCCCAACCGTGTGGTGGAAATGGGCATGCAGGTCGAGCTGTAGCAAAACACAGGGTGGGGCGCGGCGTCCCACCCTGTGGTTTATTTGATATCGAAAATCTTGCCGAAGTTGGCGATATCCAGCACGGCCTTCACCGTGCCTTTGCAGTTCACCAACGTAATCCGTCGGCCGCCCGCGCGCTCGTTCAGCAGCAGCAACATCCCCAGCGCCGCAGAATCCATATAGTCGACACCGGTAAAGTCCAGCGTCAATGCCGTCACTGACGGATTATCCAGCGCCTCTTGCGTCACCTGTTTGAAGTCGCGGTGCGCTTCAAAGGTGAAATGCCCGTTGAGCTGGATATGGGCAGTGGTCTGTTCCAGCTTCAAAGCAGCGTGCATCAAGCGTTCTCCTTATAAATCGGCGTCGCGGGTAGTCTACCGGAGCGTGCCGTAAGTCTCCTACTGCCTTTTGCGCAGTGGAGCTCTAAACATAGTCATGAAATTGAACCGGTCTTGCGGCCGGTTTCGGCGTCGATACCATAGCGGAACTGGGTACGACGGAAGGCCTCGTTCAGCTGCCGAGCCTTACCGTTGGCCGGGTCCAGCCGCCGCACCCGCTGCAGATACTGGTGGACCAGCGTCATATAGCGTTCGTTCCAGCCTTCCTGATTGACGCAGGTCAGCAGCGTATTGGCCGCGTTCAACAACACTTGCACATTGCCTTTGACCGCTGCCAGCCCGGTAATAAAGTGTTCGGCGGCGCGCTGGAAATCGCCCGCCTTGGCCGCATCGATGGCAGATTGTTGATATCTGCGATATCGCGCGTGGCGTTTTCAATTAGGCGACGCCCGGTCTCGGCATCGCCCTGCGCCAGATACAGGCCTTCCACGCTGGCCAATAACTCGGCGTCGTCATGCGCGCTGCGCAAGGCGGCGCGGGCAAAGTGTTCACCGCGTTCTTTTTTTTGCTGACGCGCATAGGCATGGCGCGACGCTTCCAGGAATACATTGGCTGGCACGTCTTCCAGCGCATCCAGTTGCTCACAGGCTGCCCGGAACATCTGATCGCCGCGCTTGTGATCATCCAGCGCTTCCAGCACTGCCGACTCCACCAGATTGCCGATCACTTCCGCTGCCGCATCGCCTTTAAAGTCGCTGCGCAAACGCTGCATGGTGCGGCGGGCCGCACCGACGTCGCTACGCGCCACTTGCACGCGCCCGAGCTCGCCGTAGATGGCGGGCTCCCGCCAGAACGAGCCGCGCGATAGCTCCAGCGCTTGCGTCAATGCGCCCTCAGCCTGTTGCAATTCACCATTGCGCTCAGCCAGCCGGCCCATCGCGCGTTGCCGTTGCGCCACCAGCGGCGAACGTTGCAGCGCGCGGCTGAGCGTGGACTGGGCGCCTTTGGGATCACCCTGAGCATTTTGCGTGCGCGCCAGCCAATCGTAGGACGCCACCATCAATTCGTATTGCGAATTGACCGCTTCAAAGCATGAGCGCGCGCTCACGTAATCTTTCTGCCCGAACAAGGCACGGCCCAGACCCATTTGCGCCCACGGCGCCTGACGTTGCGAGATGGCCTGGCGGTAGGTGGTTTCGGCTGCGCCATATTCGGCAATCATTAATTGCAGATGGCCTTTCATGCGCTGGAATTCGGGCGCTTCCAGCGGGCGCAGATGAATTTCGCGGTCGCAAGCGGCAATCGCACCCAGGTAGTCACCACTGCGCACCGCGGCATCGATACGGCGGAAGCCGCCTTTGCGCTTGAGCGCCCGTGCGATGCGATTGGCAAATTCGGCGCCCGAGAACGGCTTGAGCAGATAGCCATCGGGCACCAGCTCGACGGCGCCCATGACCTGAGCCAGGCGGCGCTCGCCGGTCACCATCATGAAAATGCAGGACGGTTTGAGTAGCTGGTGTTGCTGGCAGCTTTCGAACAGATGCAGGCCGTCAAAGCCCTGGCCGAGGTCGTATTCGCACAGCACTACGTCGTAGCCGTGCGCGTTGATGCGGGCCAAGCATCGGCGGGCTTGCCCACGTAATCGATGGTTTCGACCCCGAATTCCGCCAGACCGGTGCCCAACGCAGCGCGCATTTCGTTGGCCCGATCAATGACCAACGCGCGCGCGCCCGCCAGGCTGGGGATATCTACCGCGTCGTTCATCCGTTAACGGGCTCCAGTTTGGCGTAGGCCACCGCCAGCCATTTCAGTCCATGTTCGGCAAAATTGACCTGAACATTGCCATTGGCGCCGCCTTCGTGATCCACCACCACGCCCAGGCAAATTTGGGGTGGCGCACATTCATGCCGATATTGAGCCCATGCGCCGGTGCGTTGGCACGCGTATTGGCTGGCATGCTGCGCGGCGCGGGCGCGGGCGCGGCTGCCGAGCTGGCCGAGCCAAAGCTGTCAGGCGCATATCCGCGGTTAAGGTATTTGCACAAACCGGCCGGAATCTCATTCAGAAAACGGCTGGCCGGCGCGTAGCGCCATTGCCCATGCAGCATGCGGCTTTGCGACAGCGATAGATACAGCCGGCGGCGCGCCCGGGTTAGCGCCACATACATCAAGCGGCGTTCTTCCTGTAATCCGAGCGGGTCCGACAAACTGTTATCGTGCGGAAACAGTCCTTCTTCAATGCCGGATAGAAATACGGTATGAAATTCCAGCCCTTTGGCGGCGTGGATGGTCATCAGCTGCACCGCTTGCTGGCCCGGCTGGGCTTCGTGCTCGCCGCTTTCCAGCGAGGCATTGGCCAGAAAAGTGATCAGGTCGTTTTCATCCTCGCTGACAAAAGCGGCGGCCGCGTTGACCAGTTCATCCAGGTTGGAAACGCGTTCTTCGCCGTCTTTGTCATTACGGTAATGCTCAAGCAAACCTGACATCGCCAGCACCATGCTGACCAGTTCGGGCAATGCCAGCCCTTGGGCTTGCTGGCGCATGGCGTCGATCATCTGCACAAAAACGCCCCACTGCGGCGGCGCTGCGGCCACTGCCACTATTGCAGGCGGCTTGCCACAAGCTCATGCCGCCCAGGCGCGCGGTGTCGGTCAGGGTTTCGATAGTGCGATTGCCGATGCCACGCGCGGGAAAATTAATAATGCGCAACAAGGCGTTATCGTCATTCTCATTGGCAACCAGACGCAGATAAGCCAATGCGTGTTTGATTTCCTGACGTTCGTAGAATCGCAATCCGCCATACACGCGATAAGGCAATCCCGCCGCCACCAGGGCATGTTCAATCACCCGTGATTGCGCATTGGAGCGATACAGAATCGCAATTTCATCCAGCGGCACGCCTTCACGATGTTGTGTGCCGATTTCATCCACCACAAAGCCGGCTTCTTCGGTATCGGTGGCGGCTTCATAGATGCGCAATGGTTCGCCTTGATCTTCGGCGGTCCACAATTGTTTACCCAGGCGATCGGTATTGTGTTCGATCACGGCATTGGCGGCGGCCAGAATGTTGCCATGCGAACGGTAATTCTGTTCCAGGCGGATTACATGTTTAACCGCAAAATCTTTCTGAAAATCGATCATATTGCCGACCCGCGCACCACGAAATGCGTAAATCGATTGATCGTCATCGCCTACCGCAAACAAGGCATTGTGTTCACCAGCCAGCAATTTAAGCCAGGCGTATTGCAATGCATTGGTATCCTGGAATTCATCGACCAGTATGTGTTTGAAACGGCTGCAATAATGTTCGCGTAATGCGCTGTTGCGCAGTAATAGTTCATAACTGGCCAACAATAATTCGGCAAAATCAACCACGCCTTCGCGGCGGCATTGCGCTTCATATTCGGTATAGACCTGGCGTTGCACCCGGGAATAATCATCCAGCTTCCGCGTCGGCGGCACGCAGGCCTTTTTTTTCTTTGTTGCCATTGATGTAATGCGAGGTGGCGCGTGCCGGAAAACGCTCTTCATCCACATTCAATGTCTTCATGCGCGCTTGATCGCTGCCAGCTGATCCGCACTATCCAGAATGGCAAACGAAGGCGGCAAACCGGCATCGCGATGATGCAGCCGCAGCATGCGGTTACACAGGCCGTGGAAAGTGCCCACCCACAAGCCGCGCGGATTGAGCGGCAGCATGCTGGTAATGCGCGACAACATCTCGCGTGCGGCTTTGTTGGTAAACGTCACCGCCAGCAAGCCGGCCGGCTGATCTGGCCGGTGGACAACAGCCAGGCAATCCGCGTGGTCAATACGCGCGTTTTTGCCGCTGCCCGCACCGGCCAGAATCAGCGCGTGCTCTGGCGGCAACTCAACGGCGGCGCGTTGTTCGGGGTTTAACGTTTCGGTGAGCGGATGGGGCATGCAAAATGGCCATAAAAATCAGACGACAATTGTACTGCACAAAAGAATAAGGCAGCCGTCTGGCTGCCTTATTCAATAAACCGGTAATCGCGGCGGGATCAACGCCTGCGGTACGGCCGCGTTTATACGCGCAGCTCGTCCAGCGATTTGCCGGTGGCCAGCCAGTCGATGGCCCATTGCGGCTTGCGACCGCGGCCAGACCAGGTCTGGGTTGCATCTTTGGGATTGCGGAATTGCGCTTTGGATACCGAAGCAGCGGCTTTGGTTTTGCCTTTGCGGCCGCTGTCCAGCCCCAGCACTTCATTCAGCGAAAAAAAACCCTTGGCGGCGGCCAGTTGTTGCAGTTCATTCAACAACGACACCTTGTCGGATTCTTTGCGCGAAACGATTTCGCGTTCCAGATCTTTTTTTGCAGTTGGTACAGCTTGGGCAGTGACAGACCAGCTAAATCCATTTGTTTTCTCCTTGAGGCGTGTCAAGCGCGACCGTCTTAAGTGGGGGACGGGTTGCACAGCGGGCGCCATAATGCGGCATCGCTTTAAGCAATTATGCGTGCGGGGTTTTAACAATTCAAGCCCGACTTTTGCGCGACGATTTAATTCGCCTATCAAAAAATCGCATATCGCCGTTAATTAGTGATTAATTATTTTTTTGTCTTGAATGAGCCAACGATTAACGTTTTCCAGCTCAGGAAAATCCAGCGTGCCGGCCGCTGCGGCCAATTGTAATCGGGACAACAAATATTGATAACGGGCCACTTCCAGGTCATATCGTGCCTGGAAATAAGTCTGTTCTGCATTCAGCACATCCACCGTGGTCCGCACCCCCACCTGGCGGCCCACCCGTGTGGATTCCAGCGAGCTGGCGCTGCTTTTTACGGCCTGGACCAGCGACTGGATTTGCGCCGCACCACTTTGCACGCCCAAAAAAACGCGGTAGTGACTTGCTGATTGGCGGTGCGGCGCGCGGCTTCAAGCAAATCGCGTTGTTGTTCACGCGTGGCAATTGCGGCGCGATATTGCGAACTGCGATTTCCACCGGTGTAAAGCGGTACTGACAGTTGCAATCCCACGGAGCCACCCACAGTGGTATCGATGCCGGTGGATTTGGAAATGCCCGAGCGATCCCAACGATCGCCGTAATTACCGACTACGCTGATCGTTGGCGCGGTTTGCCAACGGTATTTATCAATTTCGGCAGTGGCAATTTCTACGGCCAGCGCTTGCTGCTCGATATTGGGGTTGTGCTGCACCGACATACTCAGCCAGTCCGCCACCCGCGGCGGATTGGGCGGGGTGGGGGTCTGGGTGGGTGACGGTGTGGCCAGCGCCATCGGATCCAGGGCGGTCAGCAGGGCAAATACATTGCGTTTGCTGTCCAGATCGTTCTGCGCGGCGATCTCGCTGGCGACGATGGCGTCGTAACGCGCCTGGGCGTCGTTGGTGTCGGTGATGGTGGCGGTGCCGACTTCAAACATCTTGCGGGCTTGCGCCAGTTGTTCAGACACTGCTTGTTTTTTGCGCCTCGGCCAGCGTGATCTTTTGCTGCGCGGCCAGCACATCAAAATAGGCCTGCGCCACACGCAAAACCAGATCCTGCTGTGCCTGACGCCATTGCACCTGGGCCTGCGCGGCTTCTTTCTGCAATTGTGTGCTGCCCGCCCTGACGCTGACGTCATACAGCGGTTGCGTCGCCGTCACCGAATAGCCGTAGCTGGCGCCGTGGCGATTGCTATCGGGATTGGTGTCGGTGGGATAACCGGCGTTGTATTGCGCCAGCTCGTAATTGCTGTTGGCGGCCACGTTAACCCGTGGCAGCCACAAGGCACGCGCTTGTTCAGTTTTCTCTTCGCCTGCCTGCAAGGCATAGCGCGCGGCGGAATAAGTGGCGTCGTGCGCGGCGGCAGCACGGAACGAGTCCATCAAGTCAGTAGCAAAGGCCCAGGGCGCGTTACAAAGCAACGCGGAGGCAAGCAGTAAGCGACGCATATTTAATTGTTCTTCCGGACCGGGTTGGGCAAGCGTGACAGATGTAACTGACTACGCCTTCAAGTCGTTGACGCGCATGATGATTGTTTTGTGCGACGCGGCGCAAGCAGCACGTCTGCGTCCACCCGGGATGTCATGGAAATGGGCATTAACGCTGGTACAATCCGCGCATTCCGCTACTTTTCGTGTGAAAAACTGCCATGACCGAAATTTCCGCGCAGCAAAAAAGCTGAGGTGTTGTCCGAAGCGCTGCCGTATATCCAGCGTTTTTTTTGATAAAACCATCGTGATCAAGTACGGCGGCAACGCCATGATCGACGAAGAGCTTAAAGAAGGCTTTGCCAGCGACGTCGTGTTGCTGAAGCTGGTGGGCATGAACCCGGTCATCGTGCATGGCGGCGGCCCGCAGATCAATGAACTGCTCGACCGTATCGGCAAGAAAGGCGAATTTATCCAGGGTATGCGCGTAACCGACGCCGAGACCATGGATGTGGTCGAGATGGTGCTGGGCGGGCACGTTAATAAAGAGATCGTGTCGCTGATCAACAAACACGGCGGCAAGGCGGTTGGCCTGACCGGCCAGGACGGCCACTTTATCAAGGCGCGCAAGATGTATCTGAAGGGCGCCAACGATGATGAATTGATTGATATCGGTCAGGTGGGCGAGATTGAAAGCATCGATCCGTCCATCGTGGCGCATCTGGATGCGCACGACTTTATCCCGGTGATTGCGCCGATTGGCGTTGACCGCGAAGGCGAAAGCTACAACATCAACGCCGATCTGGTGGCGGGCAAGCTGGCCGAAGTGCTGCATGCCGAAAAGCTGATCCTGATGACCAATACCCCGGGCGTGCTGGATAAGGAAGGCAATCTGCTGACCGGACTGACGGCCGCGCGTATTGATGAGCTGTTTGCCGATGGCACGATTTCGGGCGGGATGCTGCCCAAGATTTCGTCGGCGCTGGATGCGGCCAAGAACGGCGCTAACTCGGTGCATATTATTGATGGGCGGGTAAAGCATGCGCTGTTGCTGGAAGTGCTGACCAGCCAGGGCGTGGGGACCATGATCCGCGCGCATTGAGCGCGGGGTTGTGCGGTGCTGATATCGCCATCCTGCGCTGCGGCATAGCGGGCTGCGGTGATGCGGTACGTGGCTTTGCGGGGTGGGTCTTGACCCACCCGATGCGGCAAGCGCTTGTTCTGGTTGTGCGGGCCGTGGTTGCAACCTCTTTGAGACCAGCTAGATTAAAAGCTGCCCGCGTTTGCGGGCGCTTGCATCAAGAGGAGGCACAACCATGAAAACCGCTCGCCAACTGCTCGAAGACAAAGCGATCGACGGGGTGATTTCGGTCAGTCCCACCGCCACGGTGTATCAGGCGTTGCAATTGCTGGCCGACAAGAACATCGGCGCGGTGCTGGTCATCGACGATGACGCATCGCCGGTATCTTTTCCGAGCGTGATTACGCGCGCAAGGTCGTGCTGATGGGCAAGACGTCGGCAGGCACGCCGGTGGCCGACATCATGACGCGCAAAATTATCTACGTCACACCCGAAATCTCGCTCGACCAATGCATGGGCGTGATGACGGACAAGCGCATCCGCCATTTGCCGGTGCTGGAAGAGGGCGGCAAAGTGCTGGGTGTTCTTTCCATCGGCGATCTGGTGCGCGAAAAAATTGCGGACCAGGCCAGCACCATTGAGCAACTTGAACATTACATCCACGGATAAAACGCGCCGCCGCCGCACACGTTACTGGCGCACGCGGCAGGGGCAGACCGGCGCGCAACAGGCGTTGCGGCAGCCGGTCTGGTTATTTGATCTGGACAACACGCTGCATCACGCCAGCCGCCATGCCTTTCCGGTGATCGATGCGGCCATGGCAGCGCATGTGGCGCAGGCGCTGCAGCTGGATGCCGACGCCGCCAAGGCCTTGTGTCTGGATTACTGGGATCGCTACGGCGCCACGCTTAGCGGCTTGATCCGCCACCACCCGCATATTCGTCCGCAAGACTTTCTACACGCCACGCATCCGCTGGCCGAACTGACCGCGCAGGTTTATCCGATGCGCGGATTGCAGCGCACGCTGGCGCGCTTGCCCGGCCGCAAAATCCTGTTTACCAACGGGCCGCATCACTACGGCGCGGCACTGGCCGAGGCGCTGGGTATTGCCCGGTATTTTGAGGCGATCCATGGCATCGACGATGGCGGCTATATCCCCAAGCCGCAGACCAAGGCCTTTTTTGCGCTTGCTGAAGCGCTTCCGGCTGGACCCACGCCGTTGCGTGATGGTGGAGGATTCGTTGGCTAACCTGGAAACCGCACGCAAGCTGGGGATGAAGACCGTGTGGCTGCGGCCCGGCTGGCGCGGGCACGGCGCGGTGGATGTGGGCGTGCGCGAGTTGAAGGGCGTGGCCACAGTGTGGCGTAACCGCTGACCCGGATTGGACCGGGCGGCGTAGGGTGCG
>BBFD01000076.1 GCA_001313065.1 Silvimonas sp. JCM 19000 | reverse complement strand
GCGCCGTGCCGGTGTAGGCCGCAACCCTGCACACAATTCCCTCATATCGCCCAAGCCAGCCTGCAGCCTTGCTGCTAAGCTCACAGCACAATAATTCGACCCGGTTTGCTGTGTGTCTTATACCTCTGCCATCGTCTTGCTTTGGTCGCTCTATCTGATCGCACTTTCGATCATGATCATCTGGCAAAAGCGTGCCCCCGTCGCCACGCTCAGCTGGATCCTGTCGCTGGCCGCGCTGCCTTATATTGGCTTGATCATCTATTACGTATTCGGTCCGCAGAAAATCAAGCGTCGCCGCATGCGCCGGGTCGCCAGCAAGCTGCGCTTGACCGGCGGACTGGCCGCGGCGGCTGCGAATGACATAACGCCTCCGGTTTCCGCCGTCCAGATGGCCAAGCTCGGCACGGCCACTTCATATTTGCCACCGGCGTCCTGCTCCCGTCTGGAAATCCTTGTCGACGGCGGGGCTGCCTTCAGTGCGATCTTCTCGGCAATCGAACAAGCAAAGCACAGCATTCATCTTGAGTACTACATCTACGAGCCGACCGTATCGGCATGGCCTTGGCTAAGCTCCTGGCGCGCAAAGCGGCTGAGGGCGTAAAGGTGCGACTGCTGATTGACGCCCTGGGCTCCAAGCGGTTGGGCAAAAAAGTTTCTGGCGCCGATGCTGACTGCGGGCGTGATGGTTGCCTTTTTCCACCACACTACCTTTCGCAAATTCCGCCCCGTGATCAATATGCGTACTCACCGCAAGATCGTGGTTTGCGATGAGCAAATCGGCTTCACCGGCGGCATCAACATCACCGACGAAGAAGATGAACGCGTTAATCCGCATGCCTACCACGATCTGCATCTTTTGCTGGAAGGCAGGCGGTAGAACGTTTACAGCAGGTGTTCTGGGAAGACTGGTTTTATACGACCGGCGAACAGCGCCAGGCGACACAAACGCTGGCCGCCACGCCGGGTGAGCAGATTGTGCAGGTGTTGCAGTCTGGGCCGGACAATGAGTTCGCGCCGATTTATCGAACCTATCTGGCCACGATTAATGCGGCGCAGCAGCGGGTCTGGTTGACCACGCCGTATTTTGTGCCGGATGAAGCCGCGATGACGGCACTGACCAGTGCTGCGTTGCGCGGCGTCGACGTGCGTGTGATGGTGCCGCGGAAAAGCGATTCTCATCTGGTAACCTTGGCGGCCCGTTCTTATTTTGAAGAGCTGACCCAGGCAGGCGTGCAGGTGTGGGAATACACCAACCGCATGCTGCATTCCAAGACCTTGGTGGTGGATCGCAGTTACGCCATGATCGGTACGGCTAATTTTGATAATCGCAGCTTCCGGCTTAATTTTGAGGTGAGCGTTTTGGGCTACGGCGAGTATCTGGCGGATCGGCTGGCCGTCGAATTCGAAAAAAAAGACCTGGCGCATTGTGTGCGCGTGAGCCGTCCGCGCAAGATCAGCAAACTGGAAGCGTTTGGTGAAGCTGCGCGCGCTTGTGTTCACCTTTGTTGTAGCGCCTGTCTGCCCGGCTTTGGGCGGATGGCGGCAGCGTGAATAATGGGACTCCCGGATGTCATGTTCTGCAGGTATCTTTCTTCCCCGCTCCGGTGCACATGACGCTTGCGTTAAAGGTGTTTAAAACAACTTGCTGCAAGCGGCGACTTGCCTGTCTAATTGCCCGGTTTATCTCTGCATCCACAAGTTTATATAACTAACAGCCGCCCCCAGGAGTTGGTCCCATGCTTTATCCTCAACTGTTTGCTGATCTTGAAAAAAGCCCGCTGGAGTATGGCGGACGACATTGCCTGGGATCAGTTCGACACCAGTCTGCTCACCGACGAGCAAGCGTTGACGGTAAAGATGAACGCGATAACGGAGTGGTCCGCGTTGCCGGCCACTGAAATGTTCTTGCGTGATAACCGCGATGACTCCGATTTCTCGGCTTTTATGTCGATCTGGTTTTACGAAGAACAAAAGCACTCGCTGGTGCTGATGGAATACCTGCGTCGCTTCCGTCCCGATATGGTACCGACCGAAGAAGAACTGCACGCAGTGCGTTTTGAATTTGATCCGGCGCCGCCGCTGGAAACCCTGATGCTGCATTTCTGTGGCGAGGTCCGCCTGACGCAGTGGTATCGCCGTGCTTCGGAATGGCATACCGAGCCGGTGATCAAGCAAATCTACAAGACGCTTTCCACCGATGAAGCCCGTCATGGTGGCGCGTATCTCAAATACATGAAGCGTTCGATCGAACGCATGGGCGACGAAGCGCGCCTGGCCTTTGCAAGATCGGCATGCTGATGGCCTCGTCCGCGCGTTCGGGCAAGCCGTTGCATCCGACCAATCTGCACGTTAACAAAGATCTGTTCCCCAATGACACGGTGCAAAGCCGTTTGCCGGATCCGGACTGGCTGGAGCACTGGCTGGATACCCAGATCCAGTTTGGCAAGGAATGGGAAGCGCGAGTGGTAGGTGGCATTCTGCGCAACCTGTCCAGCTTGTTCGGTATGGCCTTCGAGACCGTGACTGATCTGAACCGCTATCGCAAGCAACTGGCCGTGGCCGCAGGGCAGGCCTGAGATGACCGTATACGCCCTGCCGGACTTCGAAAGCAAAATCTGCGCGCCGGAAAATCTGGCGCGCAAACTCGACACTTTGGCGCGGCCTTTGGTGTTCACCAATGGCTGTTTTGATATTCTGCACCGCGGTCATGTCACCTATCTGGCGCAGGCCCGCGCGCAAGGCGCTGCCCTGGTGGTGGCGTTGAATACCGATGCCTCGGTGCGTCGACAGAATAAGGGCGCCGATCGCCCGATCAATCCGCTGGAAATGCGGGCGGCCGTGATCGCCGCGCTGCAGTCGGTGGATCTGGTGACATGGTTCGATGCCGATACACCCTATGATCTGATCATGCAGGTGCGTCCGGACGTGCTGGTGAAGGGCGGCGACTGGACGCCGGACCGTATCGTTGGCAGCGCCGAAGTATTGGGCTGGGGCGGCACGGTGCATTCCATCCCCTTCCTGCACGCCACTTCGACCACGCAGACTTTGCAACGTATACGACTCGCGAATGGATCAACGTCATAGCCTGGTTGTCGCCCTTGTTCTTGATATCAAGCAACATGGCTGGTTAACGCCAGAAATCCTCAGTCAGGCAGGCATTCTGGCGCTGGCCTTTTGTCTTGGCGTGCTAAGCAAGGTGCTGCTCAAGCCTTTGATCCGGCGCGAAGCGTCGCGTCTGGGTTGGCTGGGTGAGGGCGTTCTGCGCATTGTGTTTCCGGTGGCGGCACTGCTGACGGCCAAAATCGGCATGGGCTTGCTGGGCCTGGCATTAACGCCGCCATTCCGCTTGATCGCGGTCGCAGACGTTCTGCTGTTGGCCATGCTCAACATTACCGTGCTCACCTATCTATTAGGGCACGTGTTTCAGGATGCCGCGTGGGTACCGCGCTGGGAGCGGCGCATCGGTGGCATCATCTGGTTGGCCTATGCGCTGCATGTGGTTGGCATCCTGCCCGAAATTGCCGATGCGCTGGATGACCTGAGCTTTCATCTGGGGCACCAACGTATTTCGGTGCTCACCATTCTGCAAGGCGTCGCGTCGATTGCGGCGACCATGCTGGTGGCGATGTGGCTCAGCCGACTGATCGAGCGCCGCTTGATGCAGGCGCGCATGCTGGATGCCAGTTTGCGCGTGATGCTGACCAAGATCTCACAAACGCTGCTGGTGGTGATTGCGGTGGTGGTGGCCTTGCCGCTGGTGGGCGTCGACCCCTCGGTGCTGTCGGTATTTGGCGGCGCCCTAGGGGTGGGCCTGGGTCTCGGGCTACAGAAAATCGCGTCTAATTACGTCTCGGGCTTCATCATCTTGCTGGATCGTTCCATCCGCATGGGGGATATGGTGCAGATTGCCGACCGCCAAGGCGTGGTCACCCGCCTGACTGCTCGCTATATCGTGCTGAAGAGCCTCGACGGCACTGAAGCGCTGGTTCCGAACGACACCTTGGTCACGTCGACGGTAGTTAACCAGTCCTATACTGACCCCAACGTCTTTACCCGCATGACCTTTGCCGTGGGGTATGAATCCGATCTTGACCAGGTCCTGCAGATTCTGGTCGACGCCACCCGCGACATTGAACGCATCGTGCAAGAACCTTCGCCGCGCGGCTATGTCGATTCGTTCGGTGACAGCGCGGTGAACGTTTCGGTGGGCTTCTGGCTCAAAGATCCAGAGAACGGATCAGGCGGGCTTAAGTCTGATATCAATCTCAAGGTGTGGCGCGCGTTTCGCGAACACCAGATCAATATTCCGTTTAACCGGCTGGATGTGGTGCATTTTGAGCCGTCCAGCAAACTGGCGGGCGATGGCAACCTGCAAGGCGTGACTGCGCCGCAGCCATCGGCGCCTCTGAATTGTGAGTTTTCACAAAGCCTTTTATGGATTACGAACGGTTGTGCTAGAGCCGTCAAAAGCTTGTAATATCCGCCGTGATTCTTGATTTATATAAATATTGTCAGTTGTATCTACGTGGAGAGGTCGAATAGATGGAATGGTTAAACGGCATGATTGATCTGCCTTGGTGGGGTTACATCGTGGTGATGCTGGTGCTTACGCACATCACCATCGCCGGCGTTACGATCTTTCTGCACCGCAACCAGACTCACCGCGGTCTGGATCTGCATCCGATCCCCAGTCATTTCTTCCGCTTCTGGCTGTGGCTGACCACCGGTATGGTCACCAAAGAATGGGTTGCGATTCACCGCAAACACCACGCCCGCTGCGAAACCGAACAAGATCCGCACAGCCCGCAAGTGCTGGGCCTGAAAAAGGTGCTCTCTGAAGGCGCCGAGCTGTATCGCAAAGAATCCAAAAACAAGGAAACCCTGGCCAAGTTTGGCATGGCACGCCGGACGACTGGCTGGAACGCAATCTGTACACCCCGCGCAGCGTGTGGGGCCCGGTAACGATGGCGATTCTTGACCTGGTGCTGTTTGGCGCCAACGGCATCTGGATCTGGGCGCTGCAAATGGCATGGATTCCGTTCTGGGCCGCCGGTGTGATCAACGGGATTGGCCACTACTTTGGCTACCGTAACTTTGAATGCGAAGACGCTTCGACCAACCTGGTGCCGTGGGGCATCATCATTGGCGGCGAAGAACTGCATAACAACCATCACACCTTTGGTACTTCCGCCAAGTTCTCCAACAAGTGGTGGGAATTTGATCTGGGCTGGATGTACATCCGTATCATGGCGGCATTCAAGCTGGCCAAAGTGCGCAAAGTGGCACCGCGCATGAAGATGGTCGATGGCCATATGGAGCTGGATGAGCAAGCGCTGGCAGCCATTATCGCCAACCGCTACACCATCGCTGCCAACTACGCCAAGTCGCTGAAGCGCACGGTGGGCGAAGAAGTCGACAAACTGCGCGCCAACGCCAGCCTGCCGCACTTTGATTTCAACCCGTCGCGCCAGATGCGCGTGTGGCTGAAGCAAGATGCCAAAGATACGCCGGTGGATGACAAAGCCCATCTGGATACGCTGCTGGCACAGAGCAAGGTGCTGGATCAGGTTTACCAGATGCGCCAGGAACTGACTCGCCTGTGGGAGCGTTCCAGCATGAGCAGTACCGAGCTGTTGAGTCATCTGCAAGACTGGTGCGCCCGTGCCGAAGCCAGTGGCATTGCGGCACTGCAAGAGTTTTCGCATCGTCTGCGCCGCGTGGCTGCAGTCTGAGCGGCGGGTAGTTGATAAAAAAAAGGCGAGCTAAGGCTCGCCTTTTTTTGTCTCAGGCGTGGGCGAGGGCCGGGTAGCGCACTAAAATAAGCAGGACAGCAAACACACCAACAACGGAGCCCTTTTATGTCCAGCATTCAGCGTCATTACATTGGTCCACGCATGTCCGAGATCGTGGTGCACAACAACACGGTTTATCTGGCTGGGCAGGTTGCAGAAACGCTGGAGCTCGATACGCGCGGCCAGATGCTCGAAGTACTGGGTACCATCGACAAGCTGCTGGCTGAAGTGGGCTCCGAGAAAGGCAAAATACTCAGCGCCACAATTTATTTGCCCGATATCAATGAATACGACGGTATGAACGACGCCTGGTCGCAGTGGGTTGCGCCCGGCCATACGCCCGCGCGCACCACGGTCGAAGCGCGTCTGGCCGACAACCGCTACAAAGTCGAAGTGACGGTAATCGCGGCGCTCTAAGCCGCGCGGCGTGGATCAGGCCGGAGCATTTGGCTCACGTTGCCAACATCGCCCCCTTGCGTTTGCGCACTGGCGATTGGCGGCATAATTGGCCACACCGAAGGCGCTGTGCCCAAGGTCTTGATAGCCCCTGATCCACCCACCCAGGTCTTGCCATGTCCTCGATACTGCTCGCTTATATTGCCGGCTGGAATGATTGGAGCGGACTGCCGCTCGCCCGCGATGCCCAGCGCCTGACCCATATCTGCTACGCCTTTGCCAACATCCGCGATGGCAAGGTGGTGCTGTTTACCCGGCCGGAAGACACCGGCGACCAGCCACGCCGCGAAGAAGATTTCGCCAGCCTGCGCGCCCTGAAACAACATAACCCGCAGCTCAAATTGCTGATTTCGATTGGCGGCTGGTCGGCCGACGGTTTCTCCGATGCGGCGCTTAGCGCAACAAGCCGCGATATCTTCGCCGATTCGGCCATCGCATTCATGCAGCAACGCGGCTTTGATGGCATTGATCTGGATTGGGAATATCCGTCCAATGACATGGCCAGCATTGTGGCGCGGCCGGAAGACAAACAGAATTTCACGCTGCTGCTGGCTTGCCTGCGGGACAAGCTGGATGCCTTGTCGGATGCGCAAGGCCGCCGTGGCAGTGAGCGTTATCTGCTGACGATTGCGGCGGGTGCGGGCCAGTATTATCTCGACGGCGTGGAAATGGCCGAAGTCGCGCGGCTGTGCGATTTCGTCAATCTGATGACCTACGACTACTACAACGGCTGGGCCCGGCGCGCGGGCCACCATACCAATCTGTTCAATACGCCAGTTGATCCGGAAGGGGATAGCTGCCAGCGCTCGGTCGAGCTATTTGTGGCGGCCGGTTTGCCGGCCTACAAGCTGGTGCTGGGCGCGGCCTTCTATGGCCGGGGCCTGGCGGGAGTGGGTGCTGCGGGTCTGGGCGCGCCGGGCACGCCGCAGAGCAATACCTCGCATGATTACGATGAGATCGTCGGCAAGCTGATTCCCGGTGGCGCACAAACGCATTGGGATGAGGCGGCAAAGGCGCCGTGGCTGCTCGATGGCGACCGCTTTATCAGTTATGAGAATGCAGAGTCATTGCAGCACAAGATCGATTACATCAAGGAGCAAGGTCTGGCCGGGGCATTCTTCTGGGAATACACCCAGGACCACACCGACACCTTGTTGCGCACCTTATGGGAAGGTCTGCGCAAAGACTGAGATTGCCCCGGCCCTGGCCGGGGTTGCTGCTTCAATCTTTGAACAGCGAGCGGGATGTGCTTACGCTGCCAATATCCCGCCAGCATGGCGCCGGACAAGTTGTGCCAGACGGAAAACAGCGCGCCCGGCAATGCGGCCAGCGGGCCGAAATACAGTTTGCCCAAGGTGGCCGCCAGTCCGGAATTCTGCATACCCACCTCAATCGCCAAGGTGCGGCAAACCGATTCATCAAAGCCCAGCAAGCGGCCGCCCCAATAACCGCCGAGCAAGCCAAGTGCGTTATGCAGGATCACACCGATGATCACCACGGCACCGACACTGGCGATAAATTTCTGGCTGCCAGCCACCACCGAGCCAATGATGACCACGATGCACAGCATCGACAGCAAAGGCAGGATGGGCTCGAGCTTGCGGACCACCCGGGGAAAGACGCGATAAAGCACCAGCCCGGCCGCGATCGGCGCAATAACGATTTTGAGGATGCTGACCAGCATGCCGACCACGTCGACCGAGATCGATGTATCGATATACAGGCGCGCCAGCAGCGGCGTGGCGACTACGCCCACCACAGTCGATAACGCAGAAATGGTGACCGACAATGCCACGTCGCCGCGCGCCAGATAAATGATCACGTTAGAGGCTGTGCCGCTGGCAACGCTGCCCACCAGCACCATGCCCGCCGTCAACTGCGGCGGCATTTGCAGGGCGTGGGCCAGCAACCATGCCGCCAGCGGCATGACCAGGTAATGCAGCAGGATGCCCGCCGCCACCGGGGCGGGGCGGGTCAGCACGCGCTTGAAGTCGCCAACAGTCAGGGTCAGGCCCATGGCAAACATGATGGCGCCCAGCAATTGCGGCACGTACGGGCCGACCGCGCTGAAGCTGGAGGGCGAAAAAATAAGCGGCCACCGAAAACAGGATGGCCCACAGCGGAAACAAAGCGGTGACGCGAGAAATCATGCCAGCTGGTCCGTTATGCAATCTGGAAAAGCAGGCATGCTAACACCGCTTCACCATTCTGGTGCGACGGTTTCGGCATAGTCATACAGGGCTTCGAGGATGCCCGCGGCGCGATCATCAGCAATCTCGGACAAGGTATCGATGGACTCGGCCAGGGTTTCCAGCGTGCGATATCCGCCCTGGCCTTCTATCAAGCGCGCCACGCGCAATTGCTGCCAGCGCGCTTGTTCTTCTGCGCTCAAGGTGTCGGCAAAGTTGCGGGCGCGATAACGGAAGACCAGTTCTTCCAGGCGGCCGTCATCAAAACTGCTGCGCGTGCTGGCCAGTGTCGGGCCATCCATGCCGCGCAGTCGGTCTAGTTCGCGGCGGTCGTTATTGCCGACAAAGCCGCCGTACAAATCTTCGTCTACGTCGACACGGCTGGCGGCGGGGCGAGCAAATACCGCTTTCCAGTCCGGCTTGGGCGCCTCGGCAAACGCGGCCGCATAGCGCAACGCCTGGTCTTTATCGATTTGCCACCGCTCGGCCATGGCGGGCGTCAGCGTGTTGAGGTTGCCGATTACGACGGGTGATTTGTTGATATGGATGGTTTTGATGGGCAGGCGGCTAACGCCTTCCGGCAACTCGGTGGCGCGGGTAAACATCCGCACGCGCAGTTCGTCGCTGCCCAGTCCCACCATCTCGGCCGGATCAAATGCCAGATCCCACACGATCAGTTCGTTCTTGTTGGTGGGATGCCAACCCAGCGGATAGACGATGGCGATGCAGCCACGCTCCACCCCGAACATGCCGGATACGTGCAAAAAACGGCTTGGGCTCGGTGCCCAGTTCCACCATCACGCGATCTTTTTTTTGCGCAAGCTCAGGCAGAAATCAAACAAGCGCGGATTGTGCTGGCGGATCAGACGGGCCAGCGCGATGGTGGCGCGCACGTCCGATACCGCATCGTGTGCGGCCTCGTGCGCCAGGCCGTTGGCGGCGCTCAGATGTTCCAGCCGGAAACTGGTCTTGCCTTCGTCATTGGTGGGCCACTGGATGCCGTCGGGGCGCAGCGCATACGCGGTGCGCACGGTATCGAGCAAATCCCAGCGCCCGCATTCGTTCTGCCATTCGCGCGCATAGGGTCGAACAGATTGCGCCAGAACAGAAAGCGGGTGACTTCATCATCAAAGCGGATCGAGTTATAACCCGCGCCCACCGTGCCTGGTTGCGCCAGTTCGCGCTCGATAGCGGCGGCAAACTGGTATTCCGGCACGCCGCGCGCCATGGCTTGCTGAGGAGTAATGCCGGTGATCAAGCAGGATTGCGGATCGGGTAGCCAGTCGGGCGTAGGTTGGCAGAATAACTCGACCGGTTCGGCGATTTCATTGAGCTCGGCATCGGTACGAATGCCGGCAAACTGGGCCGGACGATCGCGTCGCGGCACGGCGCCAAAAGTCTCGTAGTCGTGCCAGAAAAAAAAGGTGTTAGCGGCCATGGAAGCGGGCAGGGGCGTGGGCAATCCGGCATTGTAACGTGCCCACGCCGCGCAGCCACACTGCCTGTGGCAATCGCCGCCGGATGTTCGTGCAAGGGCCGCGCAGTGCTACCGGCTTCAGGAATGCGCGCGCACGATGGGCAAGGGCAAGCGTTCGGTTTCGTTCGGCACCTGGCCGACCCGGTCTTCTTGCCACGCCAGTTTGGCGGCTTCGATCAACTCGCGGCGGCTGGCCACGTAGTTCCACCACAAATGTCGCGGCGCATCCAGCGGCGCACCGCCCAGCAACAGCACCGTGCCACCCCCCGCGCTGGTGACGCTGGGCTCATAGCCAGTCTGTAACACGCTGAGGTCGCCGCGATCGAGCGGTTCACCGGCCAGGCTGGCGTCACCTTCAATAAGGCAAAGCGCGCGTTCGGTGGCCGCGGCTGGAATCGTGATCTGGCCGCCCGCCGGGATGCGCATGACTGCATATAACGTTTCGGCAGGAAACCGCACCGGTGATTGCTGCTGCCACAATTGGCCGATCAATACGGTCACATCCACGCCGTCGCGCTCAAACCGTGGCAATGCGCTGGCCGGGTAATGATCAAAATGCGGCTCGCTGGTTTCATGCGACAAGGGCAAAGCCAGCCAGGTCTGCACGCCGTGTATGCGTCCGCCATTGCGCTGGCTTGGCGGGGTACGCTCGGAATGCGCGATGCCGCGGCCCGCGCTCATCAGATTGATATCGCCGGGATAAATCAATTGCTCAGTGCCCAGACTGTCGCGATGCAATTGCTCGCCTTCCAGCAAATAGGTCACCGTGGCCAAGCCTATATGCGGATGAGGTGGCACATTAATGCCCTGGCCGGCACCAAACGCGGCCGGGCCAATATGATCAACAAAAAAAACAAAAGGCCCCACTGCGCGTTGCTGCACGGCGGGCAATAAACGATTAACCGGCAAACCGCCCACGGTTTCGGCGCGGCCTTTAAGTTTTAACACGGGCGTATTCATCGATAGCCTCCCAGCGGACAGAACACAACCCGCCTGCGAGCGGGTTGTGGTTCAAACAGAATAAGGCAGCTTAGAACGTACCGGCCTGGTAATCGGCAAAAGCTTGTTCCAGTTCGGCACGGTTGTTCATAACAAACGGGCCGTATTGCGCGATCGGCTCATTCAGAGGCTTACCGGCAATCAACAACAAGCGGGCCGGTTCTTCCTGGGCGCTGATGCGCACGCCATCAAAATCGCCATTGCCCAAAACGGCCATTTGCGTGCTCTTTACGCCACGATCATCAATCTTGACGCTGCCGCGATAGACATAGATGAACGCATTCACATTTGCCGGCAAAGGCAAATGCGTGGTGATGCCGGCTGGCACACTGATATCCAGATACAGCGGCTCGGTATCTTCTCGCGTTACCGCGCCTGCAGCATCGCCCAGCTGGCCAGCAATCAGCTTTACTTCAACGCCATCAGCCAGTTGGTGCACCGGGATGTCTGCTGCCGGAATATCGCGATACCACGGCGCGATCATCTTGTTTTTTTTGCCGGGCAGGTTCAGCCACAGCTGAAACCCTTCCATCAAGCCATCTTGCTGCTCGGGAATCTCGCTATGAATCAGGCCGCGCCCGGCGGTCATCCATTGCACGCCGCCTTCGCTCAGCAAGCCTTCATTTCCACGGCTATCACGATGGCGCATGCGGCCATTCAGCATATAGGTAACGGTTTCAAAGCCGCGATGCGGGTGGTTGGGAAAGCCGGCGATATAGTCGTCGGGATCATCCGAGCGGAATGCATCCAGCATCAAGAACGGATCAAGCCGACGTTGCAAATCATGTGTTAATACCCGGGTCAATTTAACGCCCGCACCATCGGTGGTGGGGATGCCATTGACCAGGCGTTCAACCTGGCGACTCCGTTGCACAGTGGAAAGATTCAGAAAGCCGGTCATTGCCGTTCTCCTTGTTGGGTTAGGCACACCATCCGATGTGCGTATGCCGAGCATTGTGCCGGTCGACGATATACAAAGAAACTGGCTATATTCTGGCCATCTATATCAATCTATTTGATGAGGCCGGGGCGTGAATCTGGAAAGAATATCGCTGGAGCAATTGCGCGTATTTGCTGCCGTGGCGCAATCGGGCAGTTTTCTGGCGGCCTCGCGCCAGGTTGGCCGTACGCAATCTGCGGTGAGCTACACCATCGCCACGCTGGAATCGCAATTGGGCGTGCAATTGTTTGACCGCAGCCGTTATCGCGCCACGCTCACCGCCACCGGGCAAACCCTGCTGAATGATGCGCGCGGGGTATTGCAACAAGTCGATCAATTGCAGGCACGCGCAGCGGCAATCAGCCATGGCTGGAGGCTGAATTGGGCCTGGCGGTTGATGTTTATTATCCTTTACCCAGATTGCTGGCCGCGCTGGCGGATTTTCGGACCGAATTCCCCAGCGTGGCGTTCCGTTTATATGTAGAGGCATTGGGCGCGGTGGCCGAACGGGTGCTGGCAGGCAGTGCGCAACTGGGCATTCTGGCCACCTTGCCCGAGTTACCGGCCGGGCTGGAAGGCTACGCTTTGCCGCCGGTCAAAGTGGTCGCCGTGGCCGCACCAACACATCCGCTGGCGCTGCAAGCCGGCCCGATCGAACGCGCCGCGCTGCGCCCGCATACGCAACTGGTGCTCACCGACCGCAGCGCGCTCACCGCAGGCAAAGATTATGCAGTGCTCTCGGACGCACGTGGCGGCTATCCGATCTGGCGTGAAACACACCATGCTGTTGGCGGGCATGGGCTGGGGCTTTATGCCGCTGCATTCGATACAGGCTGATCTGGCCAGCGGCAGTTGATCAGCCTGCCGCTGGCGCTGGTGCCGGAAGGCGGCATGCCGCTGGCGATGCATGTGGCGTGGCGCGCCGGGCAAAGCATCGGTCCGGCGTGGCAATGGTGGAAGGACCGCTTGAATGCGCCGGGCCAGGCCGCGCACCGTTCCGCTTAACCCCCGAAGCTGGCTGCCTTGCGGCGAAACGCTCCGCCTGGCGCGGTGGCGGTTTTCAGATAGCGATTGAGCGGATTTTCGATCAAACGATGAATCACCAAGCCATGAGCGGGCTGATGATCAGACACAACAAGACCGCAGCGGTAATGCTCAGTACGTTTAACTTGATCAGCAATACGCCCACCGCGGGCACCAGAAACGGATGGAACAGATACAACACATAAGATGCCGCGCCTTGTTCCAGCACGGCTTTGGGTATGCGACTGCCCAGCCAGGGTTCCAGCTGCACCACCCCCAACACGACCAATGCGGCAGGCAAGCCCCATTCAAAGCCGCGCCAGCGGGTATAGGTATGAATGCTCATCAGCAGCGCGATGCCGACAATGACCAGCGCACCCGCGACGGCGGGCCCCAGCCGCGGGCGGGCGGCAAAGCGGGCAATGGCCATGCCATAGATAAACTCGATCAGCAGCGGGCTGGCATAGCTCCAGATGGCGCTACTGCCGCGGATGTCGCTGGCGGCCAGCGCGGTGAGCAGCGCAAAGATCACGCCACAGAACCACAGCGGCGGTCGCTTCAAAAAACAGCGCGATGGTAAAGAAAAAAATAAAAGAACATCTCGAACTGCAAGGTCCAGCCCACCGTCAACAGCGGCAAGATTTCACCTTGTTCATTCAATGAGGGCAAGAACAGATAGGAGCAAAGCACCCGCAGCGGGTCGACCACGGTGTGCAAGGCCACGGCAGGTACCGCCAGCACCATCGCAATCTTGAGCGTGGTGGCTATCCAGTACATGGGCACGACGCGCAAAATACGCCGCTGCGCAAAAGTCTTCCAGCTCATGGCTTGTCCTTGCGCATTAAAGGACGAGGCAGCCATGACAAAACCACTGATAACAAAGAAGATGTCGACCCCCGACTGGCCATTGAACCAGTAAAGCCCCGGGCCCATGCCCAACATGCGTTCGGTGGCCATCCCGGTGGCGTGGGTGACCACAACCAGCATTGCAGCAAAAAAACCGCAACGCTTGAACGCCGTTAAAGACATGCTCGTTCCGCGGCTTGGCCATCGGATTGCTCCTGTGCTTCGTAGTGTATCAGCGATATTCTGCATCAAATCTGTCCCCATAGACAGATGATACTTACGTAGTGCTGATGAGCTGCCTACAAACGTCTCAAAGTGAGATCGGCGTCGCAGCCGATCCAGACCGGAGCATAAAAAAAATGTGGACGCATAAAGAATCCATTGCTGTCGCAGCGTCAGCCGCACGCATCTGGGCATTGTTTGCCGATGTGGCGGGCTGGAAGCACTGGAATGCCGGGATTGCCCGGATCACGCTCGCTGGCCCATTCGCCAGTGGCAGCACGTTTTTTGATGGAATTGCCCGACGGCACCCGCTTGAGCAGCACCTTGCTCGATGTGCAACCCGGCGTGGGCTTTACCGATGAAACCGTGATCGAAGGCAACCAGATCCGCGTGCATCACCGTATTTCCGCGCTGCCCGATGGGGGCGCCCTGATCACCTATGCCACCGAGATTGAGGGCCCGCAGGCGGCTGAATTCGGGGCGATGGTGACCGGCGATTTTGCGAGGTGCTGCAGGCACTGAAGGCCGCCGCCGAACAATCAACGGGAAGCTAGCCTTTGTTGCATTGCATGGATTTCGTCCGGGAGGACGCACGATGTGGCTGGCATTGATACTCGGCGTTGGCGTCGGCGCATCATGGGCCTGACTGGCGCCGGTGGTGGCATTCTGGCGCTGCCCGCTTGGTGGTCAGCATGGGCTGGAGCCTGCAGCAGGCCACGCCG
>BBFD01000075.1 GCA_001313065.1 Silvimonas sp. JCM 19000 | reverse complement strand
GTGCCGCCGCTATCCACTCCCAAGTCTTGCCACAGCGCCGGGGTCGCGGCCGGGTTCCAGCCAGCGCCTGCGTAGTCGGTCTGGTTGACCAGCGCTTTGTAATCGTGGCCGTTATAAACCACGATGGTGCCGGCGGTATAAGTGCCGCCGTCTTGCCAGGCGGGATAAGCAAAAGCCATTGAGGCTGCAAAAGCGGCCGGAAGCGCGACGAGCGCAAGCTTCCGTTGTCCGCGTGCGAACAAAGGTTCTTCATTAACGTCTCCATCCATCCATGTTTAATCAACGCCCGCCTTATTGACGGGTCGCGGGCTAGTTTAACGACATTGTCATAGTCGTCAACCTGTTGAATGGAAACGGTAATTCAAATCACCCACTTGCCGGGCTGCGGCCTACAAAGGCTACATGCCCGGCAGCTTGGTGGCAGTGGCGCGCCGCTCAGGACGCCAGTTGGTCCAGCGTGCCGGTGCGCGCTGCCGCAGGTGTGACCGGCGCAGTTTCGCGTCGGCCGCCCGATACGGGTTTGATGTCTGAGCGATGCTTTTGCCGTCCGGCGGTGTGCTTTTCCAACAGGCGTTGCATTACGCAGAACACGCACAGCAAGGCACCGATGACAATACGCGTCCACCAGGAACTGAGGGTGCCGTCGAAGGTAATCAGGGTCTGGATAACACCGAGTATCAACACCCCAAACAGCGTGCCGGTCAGATAGCCCACTCCGCCGGTGAGCAGGGTGCCGCCGATGACGGTGGCGGCGATGGCATCCAGCTCCATGCCTTGCGCATGCAAGCCGTAGCCCGACAGCATGTAGAAGGTAAACGTCACCCCGCCCAATGCGGCGCAAAAGCCCGACAGCGTGTACACCAGCACCTTGGTGCGTGCCACCGGCAAGCCCATCAGCAGGGCCGATTTTTTTCATTGCCGCCGATGGCATAAACATAGCGGCCAAACGGGCGGAAATGCGCCAGCCAGATCGCTGCGGCAAAGGTCACCGCGGCAATCAGCACATTGGTGGTAATGGCGTATTCGCCAGGTGCACGCGGAATTCGGACAGATGCGTGTAGGCCGGGTCGGTAATGGTGATTGATTCGATATTCACTAAAAAAAGCACAGCCCACGGGTAAGAAACAAACCACCCAGCGTCACAATAAAAGGCTGCAAGCGAAAATACTGGATCAATACCCCCTGGAACGCGCCAAACAAAGCGCCCAAAGCCAATACCAGCGGAATTACTATCCAGATTGGCCAATGGTGGTTTTGCGCCAGCGTGGCGGAAACCATGGTGGTGAGCGCCACCAATCCTCCCACCGACAAATCAATGCCGCCGGAAATGACCACAAAAGTCATCCCGATGGCCACGATCAGCAGAAACGCGTTGTCGATAAACAGATTCAAAAAACACCTGCATCGAAAAGAAGCCGCGATAGGCAAACGAGCCGTAGGCAAACATGGCAATAAACAACGCCAGCGTAATCAGCAAGGGCAGGGTGCGCGGGTCAGATAAACGCCCGGTGCGCCAAAGTGGCAGATTCATCGGTCAAGCCTCCAGCGGACGCCGCACCAGCCATTGGCGCAGCTGGTCCGATTGCGTTACGCAAACAATAAACACCACGACCGCTTTAACCACCAGATTGGCTTCGGGCGGCACGCCCAAAGACCAGGTGGTATAGGTCAGAGTCTGGATAATCAAGCGCCGATGACCGTGCCGATCAAACTGAATTTGCCGCCGCCCAAAGAGGTGCCGCCCAGCGTTACCGCCAGAATGGCATCCAGCTCCATCAGCAAGCCCGCGTTATTGCCATCGGCGCTTTTGACGTTTGAGCTGATCATCAAACCCGCCATGGCTGCGGTCAGGCCGCAAAAGCCATAGACCCACAAGGTAA
The DNA here is from genome assembly GCA_001313065.1 of Silvimonas sp. JCM 19000. The sequence goes on along the minus strand of BBFD01000075.1, from coordinate 12,890 downwards.
TGGCCCGGGCCTTGACGCCAGCAAAGTAAGAAGCGACCGGATTAATCCCGATAGCGGTAATAAACAAGCCGAGCGCGGTGCGTTGGGTCAGCAGCCACAGCAATAACAACACCGCGGCAACGATAAACAGCGAAAAAAGGCAAACCGAACAGATAGCCCGCGCCAAGAAAGAAATAAGGCTGGTAGTAAATAGTGATGATCTGGCCCGAGGTCAGCAATTGCGCAATGCCGCGCCCGGCCACCATCAGAATCAGCGTGGCAATAATCGGTTGCATGCCGACCACTGAAACCAGCGTGCCATTCCATAAACCGCAAATCAGGCCGACCGCCAATGCCGCCAATATCGCCAGTGGCATCGGTACGTTGGAAACATAAACCTCCACGCCGTTTTCCACGTGCATTTGCCCGCCGATCATAACGGCGGCCACGGCGGCGCAAATGGCGACTACTGCGCCGACGGAGACATCCACACCGCGCGTGGCAATCACCGGCGTCATGCCCAATGCCACCAGGGCCAATGGCGAGGCGCGATTCAGGATGTCGATCAGACTGCCAAACAAATGGCCGTCTTTGCTTTCGATATGAAAAAAAACGTGGCATTAAACGCGCGGTTAACCAGCAACAGCACAATCAACGCAATCAAGGGCAGCGCCAAAGGATGGCGCATCAGGGCGGAGAACCGGGCTCGGGTCATGCGCCACCTCCAGCAATCATATGAAATACCGCGCGTTCATCGGCCTGGCCCGCTTCCAGTTCGCCGATTTTTTTCGCGGTCCCGCAATACGGCAATGCGATGGCTGACGCGCACCACTTCGCCCATTTCGGACGAGATAAATAAAATGGCCAGGCCTTTGCGGCACAACGCCAATACCTGATCCATGATTTCGAGCTTGGCCGCGACATCGATACCGCGCGTGGGCTCATCCAGAATCAACATGCCGGGTTCAGTGGCCAACCAACGCGCCAGCAATGCTTTTTTGTTGATTGCCCCCGGATAACAAACCAATCGGCTGTTCCGCATCGGGCGTCTTGATGCCTAATGCCTTGATGTATTCATTGGCGATGGCGTCCTGGCGTTTGCGCGATAAAAAAAAGTGGAACAATCCGCGCCGCGCCTGCAGGGCCAGAATAATGTTTTCGCGTACCGACAATTCGGCACGATGCCTTCTTTTTTTGCGATCTTCCGGGCAATAACCAATGCCGTGCTTGATGGCATCGCGCGGCGAATTAAAACGTGCCGCCTGGCCATTGATGTTAACGGCGCCGCTGTCGCAGCGATCCACGCCAAACAACAAACGCGCGGTTTCGGTACGACCGGAACCCAACAAGCCGCCGAGGCCCAGCACTTCGCCAGCATGGATTTCCAGATCCAGATCATGCACCGTGCCTTTATGTCCCATGCCTTGGGTGCTGATAAAGGTTGCGCCCGGTTGCGCCATTTGCGCGGCTTGCGGCTGGGTGAGCGTATCGACGTCAATCTCGCGGCCGACCATTTTGTGGATCAGCTTGAGCTGCGGTAAATCGCCGGTCAGATATTCGCCTTCCAGCTCGCCATTGCGCAGCACGGTAATGCGATCAGAAATGGCATAGGTTTGCGCCAGAAAATGCGTCACAAACAAAATAGCCATGCCACGCGCTTTAAGTTGGCGCAGCAGATTAAACAAGCGCTGGACTTCATCCTCGTCCAGGCTGGAAGTCGGTTCGTCCAGAATCAGGATTTGCGCTTCGGTACTCAAAGCGCGGGCGATGGCCACCATTTGCTGGATGGCAATCGGATAGGAATCCAGCGGCCGCGTGACATCGATTTGCAGCGCCAGGCCACTGAGTAATTTTGCGGCGGCGGCGTTCAAGGTTGGCCAATCAATCCGGCCATTTTTTTTGCGGCAGGTTGCCGATATAAATATTTTCTGCCACCGATAAATTGGGGCAGAGATTCACTTCCTGATACACGGTGCGGATGCCTGCCGCCTCGGCCGAGCGCGGGGTGTCTATGGTCAGCGGCGTGCCATTGAGCGTGATCTGGCCGGCATCGGTGGGGTGTACGCCGGTTAACACCTTGATCAGCGTGGATTTGCCCGCGCCGTTCTGGCCCATGATGGTGTGCACTTCGCCCGCAAACAGGCGAAAGGTCACGTCATGCAGCGCGCGAACGCCAGGAAAAGATTTGCAGATGCCCGTCATGGTCAGGATCGGGGCGGCGGAAGCGGGTGCGGCGGCGGTCGTCATGCAAGCTCCTTGGCGCGCGCCTGGAGGGCGCGCGCTTATGCGGACGGGTTCAGGCGACCTGCGCCGCCTGATGCGTCCGATCAGTACTTACGCGAAGGGAAGGTGGCTGCGGCCGTTTCCATCGGGAAGACCGTTTCTTTGGTCACGATGCGCTTGGGCACCGGCTTGCCAGCGGCGACCAGCTTGGCGGTTTCCATCAGTTGTGGCCCCAGCAGCGGGCTACATTCGACCGACACATTCATCTTGCCGGCCATCATGGCCTGGAAGGCGCCCTTGGTGGCATCGAAGGACACAATGATGATGTCCTTACCGGGTTTGAGGCCCGCTTCTTCAATGGCTTGAATGGCGCCGATAGCCATATCGTCGTTATGGGCATACACCACATTGATTTGCTTGCCATGGGCCTTCAGGAAAGCTTCCATCACCTGCTTGCCACCGGCCCGGGTAAAGTCGCCGCTCTGGCTGGCGATCACTTTAAAGCGATCGTCATTCTTGATGATTTCCAGCAGACCGTTGCGACGATCAATGGCCGGGGCCGAACCCACCGTGCCTTGCAACTCGGCGATATTGATCGGGCCAGGCTGGCCTTTGTACTTTTCTTGCAGCCAACGGCCGCCGCGACGACCTTCTTCAAGGAAGTCGGAGCCAATAAACGCGGTATACAGGCTGTCATCGCTGACCTTGACGGCGCGGTCGGTCAGAATCACCGGGATTTTGGCCGCTTTGGCTTCACGCAAGACCGGTTCCCAGCCTGATTCAACCACGGGCGAGAACGCAATCACGTCCACTTTTTTGCGCAATATAAGAGCGGATGGCCTTGATCTGGTTTTCCTGCTTTTGCTGCGCATCGGAAAACTTGAGGTCAACGCCGTCTTCTTTGGCGCTGCTCTTGATGGACTCGGTATTGGCGGTGCGCCATTCACTCTCTGCCCCCACCTGGGCAAAACCGAGGACGAGTTTGTCGGCGGCCACCGCCATCGAGCTATACAGCCCCGCGGCAGCCAGTGTGATTACGGCAAGAACTTTCAGTTTTGCAGATCGCATGTCGCTCGACTCCTGTTGAACGCTATCGTGCTGGCTCGTTCTGTGCGCGGCCAGTGTGTATCCGCAAAGTGCGGAATGAGCGGAATCGTGCGTCATGCCAAGGCGGATAGGTATGTTGTTTTCTGCTGTGTTCATGCACATTCCGGACAGGTTGCAGCTTGTTGCGTTGCAGCATGAGATGCCGCTACAACCCGCGCCGTTATTGGCATTGCGGCGGAAACGTTTTAAACGCAGATGGATTAAAGCGGCAGATCGCGGCAGCACCATGCAGAAAACGGTCTGACTGGTCAGGCCGCCGTGTATCGGCTGTGTAGGCGTGGCGACACAATCTGTGGGGCCACTGGCTGGCAGCGGCGTGCGGGTTTTCTTTGCGTAGAAAGCCAACGCGGTCTGGCTTAAAGCAGGGCGCGAGTGGGGGACCATGAAATCAAGCTCATCGCGGTACGCTCAGGGCGTATCGGATCAGCCTCCTGGTGCCTTGTAGCCTCGACCGCCCGATATTCGACGTCGAGGCGTTTTTTTGCCCGGAATTTGTATTGATCGACGATCTGGCCGATGCGCTCGCCCGGATTGCGCCCATAAAAAAAACGGCACAAAACACCGGCTGTGTTTTGTGCCGCCACAGGGTTCTTTGCGCAATCAGTGGCGGGTATTGCCACCGCGTGCATTGGGGTTGGCACCGGCATCACCGGTATTACCCTCGCCAAAATGGCGCGCGTATTCTTCGCCGTCGCTGCGTTTGCTTACCGAAGCCGGAATGCTCTCGCCCGCAGCCGGGCTATTCTGGGCGGCGGGGTCCAGTTCTGGCGGGCGGATCTGGTCACGTGGCGGCGCCGGGCCGTATTGATCATCATGATGCGGCGTGGCTTGCCGATTTCTTTGCCGTGCAACTGGCTGGCGTCGCGCTGGCTACGTTTATCCTGGCCAGTGCTATCGGCGGCGCCGTCCGGGTAATTCGATTCAAAATTGCTCTTGTTATGTTGGTTGGAAGGAATCTGGTCCGCTGCGTGGCGGTTGTCTTTGTGCGGTTCACTCATACTGCCCTCCTTGGCCACCGCGTTAATGCGATGGGGGTTGTCAGGTAGTTTGGCCAGGCGTGCCGCAGGCGGTTATCAGCGGCGGACTGATGTGGCTGTGGGTGGAAACCCTGGGCGTATTCACCATGGCGACTTCCGCGTTCGATTCGTCCGCATCAGCGTGACCCAGCGCCATCCATGCGCAATGGCCGAGCGCCGCCCGGATTGCGCTAGAGTGCCGCTGGCCGCAATACTCGCCATGGCCGGCAAACACAGACTTTGCCGCCCACGCTCAGGCCCGATTTGCACCGAGTAAAACGATTCTGGAGTCCCGTTATGCCACTGCAATGCAAAGCATAATCACATTCCTCGCGGGCGTATTGGCAGCAGCCCCTGCCTGGGCCGCGCCCGCCGCCTGCGATAACGCTGAGCAAAACCGCCAACTGGTCATCCACTTCTACGACCAGTTTTTTCAACCAACACGATATTGAATCGGCGGCAAAACTGGTTGCGCCTGAATACAAACAGCACAATCCCACCGTGCCCGATGGCAAAGCGCCCTTTGTTGACTATTTCACCGGTTTTTTTTAAAAAAAGAACCCGCAAGCCCGTTCACGTATCGTCCGAACGGCGGTCGATTGCGACATGGTATGGATGCACAATGATTCGCGCAGTGGGCCGGATGATCGCGGGCGCGCCATTGTGAATATCTTTCGCGTCAAAGACGGCAAGATTGTGGAGCATTGGGACGTGATCGAGGCCGTGCCGGAACATTCGGCCAACGACAATACAATGTTCTGAAATCTGCAGCGCCGGGTTTGACCCAGCCTGCGGCCCCGCCGAACAAGGCGGTTTATCGCGTTTTAATTGCATCTGAAAAAAATCTGCGTAAAAGGTTATGCGACTACCCACCACCGCTACCGCTCCGTTTTGTCCAACTGAAGTCAAAGGCAGCATCACTATTGCCGCAACGGCATCTACTTTCTCCAAACTCAAACGTTTTGCCGGGCCGGGTTTATTGGTGGCCATTGGATATATGGACCCCGGCAACTGGGCCACGGATATACAGGCGGGCTCGCAATTTGGCTACGCCCTGTTGTGGGTGGTGGCGTTTTCCAGCCTGGCGGCAATTTTTTTTGCAAATGCTGGCGGCACGTCTGGGCTTGATTGCAGGCAAAGACCTCGCGCAAGCCAGTTATGAAAGATACGGTCCGTTTGGCAAAGTGCTGCAATGGATTACCGCCGAAATATCCATCATTGCCTGCGATATCGCCGAAGTGATTGGTTGCGCGCTGGCATTCAAGCTTTTATTCGGCATTCCTTTGGCGTGGGGCATTGTGTTGACGGCCTTTGATACCGTCATCGTATTAGGCATGCAGGGCAAAGGCTTTCGCCAGGTCGAGGCCATTGTGTTGGGTTTGATTTCCACCATGGCGCTGTGTTTTTTTAATTCAGGTGATCATGGTCAAGCCAGACTGGCACGCCGTGGCACTGGGGCTGATTCCGGGTAATCCGGGGCATGATCACAAAGACGCCATTATTCTGGCGCTGGGCATCGTGGGCGCGACCATCATGCCGCATAACCTGTATCTGCATTCTTCGGTGGTGCAAACGCGGCGCGTAATCGGCGCGCAATCGGTACACGACGTGGAATCCACCTTGAATATGGTGCGGCTCGATACCTGGGCGGCCTTATTGATTGCCATGCTGGTGAATGGCGCCATTCTGGTATTGGCCGCCACGGCGTTTCATTATTCCGGCCACACCGAAGTGGCCGATATCGAACACGCCTATACGCTGATTACGCCCATTGCCGGCGCGGCAGCCGCCTGGTTATTCGGGATTGCGCTGCTCGCGTCCGGGCAAAGCTCTACGCTCACCGGCACCATCGCGGGCCAGGTCATCATGGACGGCTTTTTTCATCTCAAAATTCCGTGCTACCAACGTCGCTTGATTACGCGCGGTCTGGCGTTGGCACCGGCACTGCTGGGCGTGCTGTGGCTGGGCAACGATTCGGCCGGCAAATTGCTGATCTGGAGCCAGGTATTGCTTAGCTTGCAGTTGCCGTTTGCAATGTGGCCGCTGATCCGTTCGGTGAGCGACCCGAAGGTGATGGGCCGCTACACCATCAATCGGCCGTCACGCTGGGTGGCGTGGGGCTTGTTTGCCGTCATTACCGTCACTAATCTGTGGCTGGTTGACGGGGTCCTGGGCTAACGGCCGCCACTACGGCCAGAGCGGCAGGCCTCAAGTTGATGAGCCTGCTGCCAGCTCGGGCGCGCCGCCATCCGTGCCGCAAAAGCGGCCAGGCCCGGCCATTGCGTGGCGGGGCGCTGCATATTGCGCGACCAGCGCAGATACATCATCAATTGCAGATCGGCCGTGCTCATCTGTTCGCCCAATAGCCACGGGCCATGCTGTTGCAACTGCTGTTCCAGTTGCGTCCAGAAACCGGCAAAGCGCTGCTGCAAGGCCTCGCGCTGTGCGGGGGCCATTCGGCCAGCCCCAGATCAGCGGGATAAAAAAAATGCGCGCGGTAGCACGCGCCCAGCGTGGTGGACAGCCAGGTGGTCCAGTACAGCCACTGCGCGCGTTGGGGCGAACCCGGCGCAGGCGCCAGGCCGCTGGCAGGATGGCGCTCGGTCAGCAGCTGCAGCAAAGCCGCTGATTCGCCATACGCCTGGCCGTCCACTACCAGCGTCGGGACCACGCCTTGCGGGTTCAGCGCCAGATAATCCGGGTCTTTTTGCTCGCGCGCGGCAAAGTCGACACGCCGCAGGGTGTACGGCGCGCCGATTTCCAGCAGGGTCTGGTGCACCACCAGACTGGCGCTGCCGGGGGAATAAAACAGGGTGTACATGGGCTGTCCGCTGCAGGGGCAAAGGCCGCTATTTTGCGGGGATGACCCCGCTTTGGCGAGGCCGTTCTGATCTTTTTTTGCCTGAAGCGCAGCAGCGGCGGGCGGGCCGTAGCCAGGCTTATTGGCGATAGTGCATATCAAGCATGACCATATAAATAAATCCGTGGTCCGTCGGTACCGGTATGCACCTTTGGCATCCAGCACTTCCGCCGCGATCGCGGTCATATGCCAGCCATCGTGCTGATCTGCAGCCCACAGCGGCACCGTCAAATGCGGTATGCCCGTGTGCGCGTCGCGCACTTGCGTGATTCTGGAACGCACCGGTTCGGCCAGGCTGAAATTAGCCCAGGACCACATCCAGGTGCCGCTCGCAGTCGACAAAGTGCCGACAAATTCCACGTCGGCGATCAGGTCGGGCCGCTCAGCGCCAGAAAAAAAAGTCAGGGTGGCGGCGTGCTGGTCGTAGTCGTACCGCGGATAGCTGGTAAACGCGTACTCGGCGATCAGCGCGGCTTGTCTGGCTGCCAGCCATTGGCAGATGCGTGCTGCCCGGCGTTCCATGCTTCCAGCTCGGCCTCGTCCAGCGTCAGCACGCTTTCCGCCTTGAGCTCGTTGTAGCAGCTGCTGCATACCATCTGAATGTCCGCAGTGGCTTCGTTGCTCTCGTCCCAGCCGCCTGCCTGCAAAAAAAATGCGGCGTCGCATTCCGCGCACCAGGCGTCGGGCCACGGCTGGTCAGGCGTGGGGTACTCGCAAGCCCAATGCTGCCGTGGCTGCGCCAGTAAATGCTGGCAAATAAATGCCGCGTGGGCATGGCCGTGCCGGTCGCACTCGATGTGGTCAGAGGCGGCGGTGTCTGCGTTGTGCCCGGGTTCGTGGCTCATGGTCTTTTTTTTCCAGAGTGCGGTAGTGTGATGGGGGGGCGGCAGCGTAAAGCAACACCGCGGCCTGTTCTGATTTGGGGGGATTGCGCGTCGGGGCATAGCTCCGCCCAACACTGTGCTGAGGCGGTATTTTGTTGATGACGGCGCAGGGTGGCAAGGTTGGCTGGTGCTATTGCAGCTTTATTGCATACGCGCTAAAAAAACGAGTGCAATCAAGTCATTTGAAATAATTAAAAAAAATAATTCATCCAGCCACCGATCTGCCGTTAAAGCATTTTTTATGCATTAGATATATAAAACCAGAACAGCAGACGAGCTTCAGACTCGCCAAACCCGCTCTCCGTGCTTTTTTCCGTCTTTGGACCAAGGAGTAGTGGTGATGGGCAAACCCAGTCAATTCGTAGCAAGGCATTTGCATTTATCAGGCGTTTTCCGCGGGCCGCTTTTATGGTTTGCGCTATTCATATTTTGCAGCGGCGTTGCTCAGGCAACGCCAACCACCTGCATAGGCACGGTCGCGGACAGCTATACCCCGGGCCTGACCAATACCAGTCAATTGATACATCGCACCACCATTACCGATTACCCCAGCTGTACCGAATTGTTGCCGCTCTGGTCGGGTACCGCGCACGGGGAATCGATTTTTTTTGATTCGCAAATGAGTTGTGAAGAACTCGAATTGCCTGGTGGCAGCCCAATCGGCAATAAAACGCTGACCTGGAGCGATGGCGAAACCAGTGTCTGGAATGGACCGGCGCCTCTGGTTACCCGGGTTGATAACAATACGGTCATCGTGCGCACGTCCACGGTATTGAGTGGGCGATATCTGGGGAAAACAGTGATCGAAACGCTGGTTTATCCCAATCTGCAAATCGATGCCTGCGCCACCAATGGCGTTACGCAGCTCAATGGGGTTGCCACCATGGTGATTCAATAAGTGCCTGATTGCGCGTCGTTTTGAGGCAAGCAAAACGGGCATGCAGGGGTGCAATCCATCACCGGCGGCGGGTAACGCGCCGGTGATTTTTTTTGCACGCCGCCCCGTATTCAGCGCACCCGCCGCAGCAGCCCGCGCGCTGATTTCCATTTGTGCAAATGCAGTTTTGCGGTTTATCTTAAAAACGTCTCGCCTCGTGCCAGGCAGCCACGCGCCCGTCCTTTTCACCGACCGCTGGAGGCCCTCGATTTGAAGTTTTTTTGCCTTTGCCGCTGCGTTTTTTTCTTGCCACTGCTGTGTGTTTTGCTGCTGGCTGCCTACATTACCGTTCCCATCGTCGACCAGCTTACCCTGCGCTGGTTTGTCAAAGATCTGGACACTCGCGCCAGTCTGATCACCACCACCTTCAGCGAAAGCATGGGCGATACCTCGGTGCCAGAACGGCCCGCCCACGCGCAAACCTTGCTGGACCGTATCGTCAGTGACGAACGCGTGCTGGGCGCGGGCATCTGCACCGCACAAGGCGCGTGGAGCGTACGTTCGCTGGGCTTTCCTGCCGCCGGTTTTGATTGCGCCACGCTGGCGCAACTGGCGCAAAAAACAACCACCACTGGCGCATCTGCCGTATGGCTGGCGCATGTGGCCGTGCTGCCATTAGCCGTCGATCAGAGCGGCGAGCAGCTGGTCTTGCTGCACGATATGAGCTTTGTTGAACGGCGCAGCCAGATCACCCGGCAATATCTGATCGTGCTGTTTGTGGTGCTGGGCAGTGTGATTGCTTGATTACGCTGGTGATTGCGCAACTGACCTGGCGGGGCTGGCTGGCCGGGGTGCAGGCCCTGTTGCGCGGTGAGGGTCTGGTGCGGCCGTTTGGCGGCATGGGCAATCGTGAGCTGATGCCAGTGGTGGAAGAATTGCGCGGCATGTTGCGCGAACTGGAAGACCAGCGGCGCGTGCTGCATCGCGCCAGCAATATCTGGACGCCCGAGCGTTTGCGCAGCTTGCTCAAGAGCGATTTGCGTGGCGACGAAATCATCGTGGTTTCCAACCGCGAACCGTATATCCATGAGCACAAGCCGGAAGGCGGCATCAAGATCAATCGGCCCGCCAGCGGGCTGGTTACGGCGGTTGAGCCGGTGATGCGGGCGTGTTCCGGCATCTGGATTGCGCATGGCAGCGGCAGCGCCGACCGTGACACCGTCGACAAGCTGGACCAGGTGGCGGTGCCGCCGGAGGACCCCAGCTATCAGCTCAAACGGGTCTGGCTGACCGAGGCCGAAGAGGCCGGTTATTACTTTGCTTTGCCAACGAAGGCCTGTGGCCCTTGTGCCATATCGCGCATGTGCGGCCGGTGTTTCGGGCCAGCGATTGGGAACACTATCGCGCGTGAACCAACGCTTTGCCAATGCCGTGGTGAGCGCCGCGCGCACCGAAGACCCGGTGGTGCTGGTGCAGGATTATCACTTTGCGCTGGTGCCGCGCATGGTGCGCGAGAAGCTGCCGCGCGCCACCATCATCACCTTCTGGCATATCCCCTGGCCCAATAGCGAATCGTTCAGCATTTGCCCGTGGCGCAGCGAGATAGTCGATGGCTTGCTGGGTAGCACCATTCTTGCTTCCACACGCCGTATCACTGCAAGCATTTCACCGAAACCGTCGACCATTTGCTGGAAGCCAATATCGAGCAAGAGCATTCCACCATCACTTATGGCGGGCATCAGACGCTGGTCAAAAAACTATCCAATCTCGATTGCCTGGCCGGAAGGCAGCATGCCGCCGGTCGAAGCGTGTCGGCAGGAATTACGCGAGCGGATAGCGCGGATGCCAACCATCTGATCGCTATAGGGGTGGATCGGTTTGATTACACCAAAGGCTTGATCGAGCGCGTCAGCGCGGTGGCGGCGATGCTGGAGCAGCATCCGGAACTGGTCGGGCGATTTAGCCTGGTGCAAATCGCCGCGCCCACTCGCAGTTCGCTCGATGAATACCGCACCTTTCAGGAACGGCTGGACAAACGGGTGCATGAAGTCAATGCGCGCTTTGGCCAGCCAGGCTATCAGCCGGTGCATCTGTTTGCCAGCCACCACGATGCCATTACCCTGCAACGCTATTACCGTGCCGCCGATGCCTGCATGGTGACCAGCCTGCATGACGGCATGAACCTGGTGTGCAAGGAATTCATTGCCGCGCGTGACGATGAACGCGGCGTATTGTTGCTCAGCCGCTTTGCCGGGGCAGCCGACGAATTGCCCGATGCGCTGATCATCAATCCTTATCACATTGAAGACACCGCATCCGCTTTGCACGATGCACTGACCATGTCCGACGCCGAACAGCGCGACCGCATGCGCAGCCTGCGTTCTACCGTGCAACACAACAATGTGTATCTGTGGGCGGCCGATATGCTGGCCGATGCGGCGCGCACCCGCTTGCGCGAGCGCATCGAGGCGCGTATCTCGGCCAATCGCAAGGAATCGTAAATGCGTTATTTACTGAATACCGCCGGCTTGCAGGAAATGAAGCAAGCATCGCGCGCCAGCCCTTGTTGGTGTTTGATTTCGACGGCACGCTCGCCCCCATCGTGCCCCTGCCTGACAACGCCTATGCGCCCACGCCGGTCAGCAGTGCCATGCGACGTCTGTGTGCGATTGCGCCGGTCGCCATCGTGACCGGCCGCAGCATTGCCGATGTGACGGCGCGGCTGGGTTTTGTGCCGCAATACATTATCGGCAATCACGGCGCGGAAGGCATGGCCGGCGTCGATACGCCGGCACTGGAACAGGTGATGCAGCGCTGGCAAATCCAGATCGATGCCTTGCCTTTGCCTGATGGCGTAACGCTGGAACGCAAACGCTTTTCGCTCAGCCTGCATTACCGCTTGGCCCGTGACCGCGAAACCGCGCAGGCGGCGGTGCTGCAACTGGCGCGATCGCTGGATCCGGCACCCGATCTGATCGGGGGCAAATGCGTGCTGAATCTGTTGCCTCCGGGCGCGCCGAATAAATATGCGGCTATCCAGTATTTGCTGGCCCAAGCGGGCCGGGCTGAGGCGCTGTTTATTGGCGACGACGAGACCGACGAGATTGCTTTCCGCCAAGCCCCGCCCACATGGCTCACCGTGCGGGTGGAGCAGGCGGATCAGTCCGCCGCGCGCTTTTATCTGGGCCACCAAAGCGAGATGGCGCATCTGATCCAGATTATTGAAGAACAATGGCGCGGCGCCGTCGGCGCTGGCTGAGCGATTCCGGCACCTCAGCCAACAAAGCACACCATGCGGCGGCGTACTTCCAGCGGATGCGGCACCACCTGTGCCGCCATGCCATACACGCTCATCATCGCAGCGGGCGTCAGTACACTTCGGGCGCGCCGTGGCCCACCACGGTGCCAGCCGCCAGCAGCAACAAACGATCACACCACTGCGCGGCCAGGTTGACGTCATGCAGGATCACCAGCACCGCCAGTTGCTCGTCGCGCGCCAGACGCGCCACGGTGTGCAGCAGCAACCACTGGTGTTTGGGATCAAGCTGGCGGTGGGCTCATCCAGCAACAGGGCGCGATAATCGCCAGCCGATTTGTGCGCCAATACCTGGGTTAACACGCGGGCAAACTGGATACGTTGTTGCTCGCCGCCCGACAGTGCGCTGTAACGACGCGATGCCAGATGGCTGGCGTCGGCCAGTTGTAGCGCGCGATCGATCAGTTGTTCCAGTTGTGCCGGGCTGACTTCAGGAAAAGGATAAGCACCGGTGCCGACCACCGCGCGCACGGCTAATTCGAAAGCCAGCGACGGGGATTGTGGCAACACCGCGCGACAGCGTGCTTGTTCGCCCGGCCGCGTGGCCGCCAGCGGCTTGCCCTGCAAAGTCAGGCTGCCCGACAAAGCGGGTAATTCGCCCGCCAGCGTTGCCAACAAGGTGGATTTG
>BBFD01000074.1 GCA_001313065.1 Silvimonas sp. JCM 19000 | reverse complement strand
AGCCGAGGGGCCAGTGCCGCGTTGGCGGCCCGGCCCGGCCGCGCTTGGCGCAAAAATGCTTTCCAAATCAGTCAGTTTGTATGAGTTGTATCATCCGCGTTACGCCGTGCAGATTTAGCCCTGCCAACGCCGCCAACTGTTTTATTCTGCGGATTCTCACAAAAAAGCGGACGGCGCCGGTCAGTGCAGACCCGGTGCCATGACGTCAGGCAGCCGATAGAGCATGCCGCGCAAGTCCGTACAAGACCCCCAGAGTATGGAAAGCGGAGTAAGCCCATGAGTATCAAATCGAAACTGGTTTCGATGGTTGTCGTGACCTTGGTGTTGTTGTTGGTGTTGGGCCTGAACGGCTTGTACTGGATGAGCAATATCCAGAGCGCCTTTGCCACCACGTATAAAGATCGCGTGGTGTGTTTGGGCCAGCTCAAGAACGTGGCCGAGATGTACACCGTCAATGTGATCGGTACGGCGCAAAAAAAACTGAATGCGCGCAGCATGAGCTGGGATCGCGCGACGGCCAATCTGGCGGAGGCGCGCAGCAATATCGGCCGCGACTGGAAAGCCTATAGCGCTACGCAGATGCCGGCCGCAGAGAAGGCGCTGTTTACTGAAGCCAGCGCCAATATCCAGGCGGCGGATGCCGCGATTTCGCGGCTGGAAAAACTGATTGCAGAGAAAGACCGGGTTGGCCTCGATACCTTTGCCCGTAACGACGTTTACAGCAGCATCGAGCCGGTACAGCAAAGCGTCAACAAGCTGATTACGTTGCAACTCAATATCGCTAAAGCCAATTTTGCGCAAAGCCAGGCTGATTACGAGAAATCCGAGGCGCTTTCGATCGCCTTGATTGCCGCTGCGATTGTAATCGCCGCCATCTGGTCCATCAGCATCGTCAAAACCCTGGCCAGCAAAATCGGGCGGCTTAACCATGCGCTCGGCCAGGCGCGCGATCATAACGACCTGACGGTGCGGGTGCCGGTGGCGGGCAAGGACGAGATCGACAGCATTGCGCGGGCGTATAACGCGCTGGCCGACAATATGCAGACGCTGGTGCAATCGGTGTCGACCGCAGTCAGCACGGTGTCGCGCGAAGTGGGCCAGTTGGCCGACACCACCGAGCAAATCAATCGCGCCGCAGCGGCGGGCGCCGAATCGACCAGCAGTATGGCGGCGGCAGTCGAGCAAGTGACGGTGAGCATTGCGCACGTGCCGATAACGCCAACGACGCGCGCCAGTTAAGCGAGGCCGCGCGCCATAGCGCCAGCAGTGGCGGCGATCAGATTGTGGCGACAGTTTCCAATATTCGCGAAATCGATCACGCCATTGCCGAGGCCGGGCGCATGGTCGGCATGCTGGGCGACGATACGCAGCGCATTACCGCCATCGTGGCGGTGATCAAAGATGTGGCCGACCAGACCAATTTGCTGGCACTGAACGCCGCAATCGAAGCCGCGCGCGCAGGCGAGCAGGGCCGTGGTTTTGCGGTGGTGGCCGATGAAGTGCGCAAGCTCGCCGAGCGTACCGCGCTGGCCACCGTTGATATTCGCAATACGGTCGATCAGATAGGCAACAGCAGTCAGGATGTGGCCCGGGCGATGGCAGCGACGGTGGAACGCGCGCACGAATGCGCCAGTACGGCTGAACGCGCCGGTGCCGCCATCGAAGCAATCCATCGCGATGTGCATGCGGGCGGCAGCGCCATTGGCGGCATTGCCCAGGCATTACAAGAACACAAGGCGGGCGCGCAATTGATTGCGCAACAGGTGGAACGCGTATCGCAAATGACCGACGAGAATACTGCGGTCGTAGCCGCAATCAACGAAGCAGCCCGGCGCTTGCGCGATCTGGCCGGGACGTTGCAAGCGGGGGTGGGGCGCTTCCGTATCGCGTAAAGCCGGCAGTGGGCCTGACAGTGCGCACGTCGCCGCGTGCCTGCCCAGCGCACCCCAGTCTGGACGTGAAAGAGCCAGCCCAAAGGCTGGCTCTTGTTTATTCTGTGTTGCCCCGAATCCGCAGCGACCCTAGCACGCCTGGCCGACTGCGGCGTCGTTCATGACGTTAGCGTTCATCGCCATGCTGCTCAATGTGGCGGCGTGTAACACAATCGCCGCGTCACCGCGTTGCAGGCTGGCGTACGGGCCGCCCACTTCACGGTTGTGCTGGAACAGATAGAGACCGGCAAAGCGCCCGATGCCCGATTCGTCCACGCGCAAGCATTCGCGCAACTCGTAACCGTTATCGCGCCGATAAGCTTTAGACCATCGCGTCATTGCCATACTGCCTCCTCGCCCTTTAACTCGACCTGAAAGCCTGCTTTGTTGCCACGCTTAGCGCGGCATCCGGAAATCGGCACCGCGCCGGGGCGGCGGTGCAAAGCGCGGCTGCCGCGCGATATCAACGTATTCGGCTGCATCGTGGGCCTGTCCGATAAATTCGAACGGCCCTGCCAATACGTCACCACTACGGCTTTTGACCACAAACCCCAAACGCCCGGCCACCCGGCCTTGCGCATCCACCGCAACCTTTTCTTCGACTACGGCGCTCAGGGACTGATGACCCGTTGGAATGAAATCAATGTTTATCATTGTAATGCTGACGTCAACTTTTATAGGTGAGTCGTAACGTCTCACGTCAATATTGCAAACATGCGTACGCGCTGCGACCTAGTCCGACACACGGCGTGAGCGGTGTTGTTTCGATTTCCCATGTAACGGGTCAGGCAACGGCTCGACCTTGTCGCGCAAATACCGCAGCCGGTTGTGCGCTGTTGGCCGAGGCAGATGCGCAAAATCGGGCTGGCGTACGGTGGCGCCCAAGCGGCCCGGACGCGCATCGGCGGCCAGTGCACGGCTATGAATTTCGATTTCGGTCAGCGCCCGCAGCAAACGCGCGCGGATGGCATTGACCAGATCATGAATGGCATGGCGATTCATCGAACGCCAGGCCGCCACGCAGCGCATGCCGGCGGCAAACGGTTGGCCGTCATCGAGCTTGCGCAGATGATGTTGCGGCCAGATATCTTGCAGTTCGTCATCGCGGCGGCCATGCAACAGCGGCAGGTAGTCGGCAATGCCGTTGCGCAGTTGCGCTTTGTTCACGCCAT
Organism: Silvimonas sp. JCM 19000; assembly: GCA_001313065.1. The sequence goes on along the minus strand of BBFD01000074.1, from coordinate 11,738 downwards.
CACGCAGTTCTTCCGGCACAAATTCCGCCGGTACCATCACGCGGCTTACCTGAATATGGTTGCCGCGCAATTGCGCATAAGACTGCACTTGCACCACGCGATAAGAAGGCAGTGCCTTGTTGAGCGGGTAGCCGCTGAGCTCAAGCTCCAGCCAGTCGCGAACCTGTTTGACATTTGACTCGACGGCCAGGCGATGACATTGGCGCATCACGCGCACCAGATCATTGCAGTTGTGAAGGATGTCATCGCGGAGAGTTTTCAGCGTAGTCATTGGTCTAGTTCCTCGCTCTTGTTGTCAGCTGGCCCACGGGGACGTAAGCGCTATCGGGTTTGGTTGACCGTACTTTAGGGATTACCCGCAGTGCATGATGTAGGCGGCGAAGAAGCCTGGATTGACGGCCTGGCTCGCATTCGCCACCAGGACAATTCCTACAATGCCTTAAAATAAAAAAATGTCAATAAAACCAATGGTTTGGCGGAGTTTTACGGGCGCGCTGCTGCGCCGTTCGTCGGTTGGGTCCTACAGAGATATCAGTCGTGCCTTGCTGGTTATCGCAGTGCAGCAAAAGCAGTATCGGGGGGTTTTCAAAAAATGGGTGCCCAATGAAACCGCACTTGCTAACCCCGGCCGCCTTGCTGGCCGCTATTGCGCTGACGTCAACCGGCGCGTACGCACTTGATTTCAATACGGTTGCCGCGCAAGCACAGGCGCTGGCAAACAAATCGTATGAAAAAAACCGGAGGCCATCCCGGATGCGCTCAAGCAGCTTGATTACGATCAGTTGCGCGATATCCGCTGGAACCCCAAGAACAATTACTGGAAGAAAGAAAAAAAACTGCCGTTTGAAATGGCTTTCTTCCATCTGGGGCGTTATTTCGACGCCCCAGTGCATATCAACGAGGTGGTGGGTAATCAGGTCAAGCCCATCCACTTTGATCCGGCTCTGTTCGACTACGGCAAGAACAAGCTGGATACCAAAGCGTTAAAGGATGTCGGTTTTGCCGGCTTCCGCCTGCATTACCCGATCAACACCCCGGCCTACAAAGACGAAGTAATCAGCTTTCTGGGCGCCAGCTACTTCCGCGCCGTGGGCAAAGGCCAGCATTACGGCTTGTCCGCGCGCGGCCTGGCGGTCGATACCGGGGCGCAATCGGGCGAGGAATTTCCGCGCTTCAAGGAATTCTGGCTGGTGCGGCCCGCCGCCAAAGACAAGCAGATTGTGGTGTACGCCTTGCTTGATTCGCCACGCGTGACCGGAGCTTACCGCTTTGTGCTCAAGCCTGACGTCAGCACGACGATGGATGTGACAGCCCGTATCTATACCCGCGACAAGATCGACAAAGTGGGCATCGCACCGCTGACCAGCATGTTCTTCTTTGGCGCCAACCAGCATGCGCGCTACGAAGACTATCGCCCACAAGTGCATGATTCTGAAGGTTTGTCAGTGGCCGCTGGCAATGGTGAGTGGATCTGGCGACCCCTGACCAATCCAACCCGCCTTAGCGTGACTTCGTTTGCGACTACAGACCCTAAAGGCTTCGGGCTGATGCAACGCTCGCGCGGTTTCGATCAGTATGAAGACCTTGAAGCGCGCTACGAGCAACGCCCGAGCGCGTGGATCGAGCCGCAAGGCAAATGGGGCGCGGGCCGGGTGGAACTGGTGCAGATCCCCGAAGGCGATGAAACCAACGACAACATCGTGGCCTACTGGGTGCCGGCCAAGCCGCTGGAGCCAAAGAAGGCCTTCGACTTTGCTTATCGTTTGTCGTGGCAAAAGAATGTCGACACGCATCCGCCGCTGGCGTGGGTGGCGCAAACCCGCCAGGGCCGTGGTTATATGAACAAGCCGGATGACAATCTGGAATACGCGGTTGATTTTGCCGGTCCAGGCCTCGCCAAAATACAGGGCGAGCCGCAACCGGATGTGTCGGTCGATGCCAACGGCCAGATTCTGGAAAAAACGCGTATTCAAGAACGATGTCAGCAATGGCTGGCGTCTGGTCATCCGTCTCAAGCGCATTGATCCGGCCAAACCGATCGAGTTACGCGCCGCACTCAAATCCAGTAACCAGGTCGCCACAGAAACCTGGAGTTACCTGGTGCCGGGCCAATAAGCCCGTCACAGACCAGGTAAATCAAGAACGGCGCGGCTGCAGCTGCAGACCGCCGCCGCCAACACAATAAAAAATCAGTTGGGCAAGGGACGTACCGTGCGTGGCTCCGGGGTTACGCACATCCTGCTGGTCGCGCCATCACCGCGGCCGGGCAGTCGTACACACGCGCATTACCAGGCCGACCCGGCCACGCGCGGTGTCACATGAGGAAAAAAGCAAATGGATATGGCTATGCCCGATTCGCTGCGGGCTTACTTGCAGCGATTGCCGTTAGAGGCGGATGAGCGCGAACGTCTGCGCGAACGCATCGAAGCGGGCGACCCCGACACCATCCCGCTGGCTGGGCCGCACCGTGAGCTACGTGGCGGCATGTACATGCTACCTAACGCGGTGCCGGTGGAATCGGTGGTGGCGCGCTTGTCACTCAGCCACAAACTGGGGCTGGATGATCTCAAACGTGCCAGCGGGCGCGATGCCAGCGGCCGCGAAACGGCGATTCCGGCGTATCACCGCGTATTGCGGACCATGCCACCGATCAAGCGGACGTCGATGGCGCCACGGCTATGGCCGTTTGGCGCGCCGCATGTCGCCAACAAAGCGCACAAGCGTGACCACGCCAGCATCAAGCCGCCCGCCGGGCCGTGGGCGCACTGGAAACGCGCGGCGCTGATCCGTCGCATCGTCTTTATGCTGTTGATCGTGCTGCAGGACGGTGCCGCCACCTGGAGCATGGCCAAGGTCATGCCGTATCAGGCTATGGCAAGCTGGAAGCCCCGGCTTTGTTGCTGTTTGCGATACTGTTCGGCTGGGTCTGCACCGGCTTCTGGACCGCTGTGGCGGGTTTTCTGACGCTGACGGTGCTGCCGGACAAATACAATCTGAGCAAGCTGGTGGATACGCGCAAAGCCATCCCGCAAAAACGCCCGTACCGCCATCGTGATGCCGATCTGCAACGAAGATGTCGGCCGTGTCTTTGCCGGGATCCGCGCCACCTGGGAATCCCTGCAGCGCAGCGGCCAGGCCTCGCATTTTGATTTCTTTATTCTGAGCGACAGCAACGATCCCGATTTGCGCCCGGCCGAAACCGCGGCCTGGCTGGATTTGTGCAAAAAACGTCGATGGCTTTGGCCGTATCTTCTATCGCTGGCGTAAACATCGCTTGCGCCGCAAAAGCGGCAATATCGCGGATTTCTGCCGCCGCTGGGGTGCCAATTATCGCTATATGGTGGTGATGGATGCCGACAGCGTCATGACCGGGGATTGTCTGACCGGCTGGTGCGCCGTATGGAAGCCTGCCCCGACGCCGGTATTATCCAGACCCAACCGCGCTGTGTAGGGCGCGATACTTTGCATGCGCGCATCCAGCAATTTGCCAATGCCGCATATGGCCCGATGTTTGCGGCAGGCGTGCATTTCTGGCAATTGGGCGAGGCTTTGTACTGGGGCCATAACGCCATTATCCGGGTCGACCCTTTCGTCAAATTGTGCGCATTAGGCAAATTGCCCAATGACGAAGAAGTGTTGTCGCACGACTTTGTGGAGGCGGCCTTGATGCGCCGTGCCGGCTGGGGCGTGTGGATTGCTTATGATCTGGAAGGCAGTTACGAAGAAGTGCCCACCAATCTGATCGAAGAATTGCAGCGCGATGCGCGCTGGTGTCACGGCAATATGCTGAACGCGCGTTTTGTATTGGCGCGTGGTTTGCAATCGTCGCAACGCGGCGTGTTTGTGTCGGGCGTGATGTCGTATTTCTCGGCGCCACTGTGGTTCTGCTTTTTGATGATTTCGACGGCATTGCTGGCCATTAATATTCTGGTAGTGCCAGATTATTTTTTCGCATCCCGACCAACTGTTTCCGCAATGGCCGCAATTCAAACCGCGCGAAGCGATTGCCTTGTTTACTGCCACGGCGTCTTTGCTGTACGTGCCGAAAGTGTTAAGCCTGATCCTGATTGGCTTACGCGGCGAAGGTAAACGCTTTGGCGGCATGTTTACGCTGTTCGGCAATATGCTGGAGGAGATTATTTTCTCCATGCTGTTTGCGCCGGTGCGGATGCTGTTCCATTCCCGCTTTGTGCTGGCCGCGGTAATGGGGCAGAAAATCCGCTGGAAGTCGCCCGCGCGTGAAGACGCAGCCCTGACCTGGGGCCAGGCGGGCCGCCGCTTTGCATTGCCTACGTTGCTCGGTCTGGTCTGGGCGGTGGGGGTGTACTGGCTAAGCCATTCTTACTTCTGGTGGATGTTCCCGATTCTGATTGCGCTGGTGCTGTCGATTCCGCTGGCGGTGTTTACCAGCGGCGCGCATGTGGGCAAGCGTTTGCGCAAGGCCGGTCACTTTGTTATCCCGGAAGAAATGCGCCCGCCCATCGAAACCGCGCGTACCGCGTATTACACACGTAAAGCAGGCGAGGGCCCGGGCTTTGTCGATGCGGTGGCGGACCCCATCATCAATGCCAGCGTGTGTGCGGCTGGCAGTCTGCGCCGCAAGAGTTCGGGCATCGTGCGGCATCACCGCGACAAGCGCATCCGCCACGCTTTGACCGCCGGGCCGGAAGCTTTGAGCGTGGAAGAAAAGAACCATCTGCTCAACGACACCGCCGCGCTGGCCGAACTGCATTACGCCGTGTGGAGCGCCAAAGACGCGCATCCCGACTGGCTGCACAGCATCAAACCGGCGTAATCATGGGGTGGATCATGATCCACCATTCAAAGTTATGTCTCGCGTCGCTGTTCCTGGCATGCTGCTTTGGATGGTGGGTCATGACCCACCCTATGCCATTTGGGGTCGCCGGCGTTTTTTGCCGCGCCAGGCCTGTAGGGCGTCTGCCCCCGCAAAGCTGCGCCACTCGCCGACAGCGGTGTCGGCGCACTGTCTCCACAATCCACCATAACCACAATAACGAGGGAGACCGCCCCCATGGCGCGCACGCGGAGAATATGCCCAAAGTGGTCATTGTGCTGTTGGTGATATTGGCCATCCTGGCCTGGCTATTCAGCTGGAATTTATTGCGCGGCCCGATTGCGCGCAAAGTCACCGAAGCCACCGGACGCAGTGCCGCCATCAATGGCGACCTGCACGTCAAATTATCGTTTACCCAATCACCGTGGATTACTGCCGATAACGTGCAATTAGGCAACCCGGATTGGGCCACCAATAAAAAACATGTTTACCGCCGATAGACTGGCGCTGCAATTGCGCTTTTGGCCGCTATTGAGCGGCAAAGTGGAATTGCCCGAAATCGTATTGGAAAACCCGGTGGTGGCGGTGGAGAAAAAACGCCGACGGCACCTTGGCCAGCTGGAATATGACCGCGGACGGCAAACCTGCGCCTGCAACGGCCAGCTCGGCCAGCAGCAATAAAGTGGCGCTGGGCCATCTGCAAATCCATAACGGCAAAGTGCATTATCAAGACCCGATGCCGAAAGACGTGGTGGACGGCACCATCAGCACCTTCAGCCCCGGCGCAGGTCAGGAAGACATGATCCGCGTCAGCGCCAATGGCCAGTTCCAGCAAATGAAACTGAATCTGGGCGGCACCGGCGGTGCCTTGCTCGATTTGCGTGATCCTTCCAAACCGTATCCGCTGGACGCCAGTGGTACCGTGGGCGAAACCAGATTCGCCGCCAAAGGTACGGTCACTGATCCGGGCCATTTAAGCGGCATGCATCTGGATTTTAAAATCAGCGGCGCCAGCTTGAGCCAGCTGTATCAGATTGCGCATGTGCCATTGCCCGCCACCCCGGCTTACTCCTTGGCCGGTTTGCTGGAACACCATGCCGATGTGTGGAATCTGCAAGGCTTTAGCGGCCGCGTCGGCAATAGCGATCTGAATGGCGATTTCTCGATTGATCGCGCGCCCAAGCCGCAATATATCAAAGCCAATCTGACCTCAAAAAAATCTGGATATGAAGGATTTGTCCGGCTTTATCGGCGCGCGTAACGATAAGGGCAAAACCGAGGTTCCGGCGGGCGACAAAGTCTTGCCGCAATCCGAATTTGATCTGGAAAAAAAATCAATGCCGCCAACGGTGATATCTGGTTTAAAGGCCAGCATTTAAAAAAAACCGATCGCCTGCCGTTGAATAATCTGGTGGCGCATATGGTGCTGGATAACGGCCGCCTGACGCTGGACCCGCTGAATGTGGAAGTGGCTAGTGGCCAGGTCAACACCAGTATCGGGCTGGATACCAGTGCCAAGCCGTTGAAGGTAAAAGCCGATGTAAAGGCGGCCAAGCTGCAACTGCGTGAGCTGTTCCCGGAAATGAAAATCCAGAAAGCCAACGTCGGCACCGTCGGCGGCCAGGCCACCATCGCTACTCAAGGTAATTCGGTGGCGCAAATGCTGGGCGCGGCCAATGGCAATGCGGCGGTGATCATGAATGGCGGCGCGGTCAGTAAATTGATACTGCGTTTGTCTAACCTTGATCTGGCCAATACGCTGCCGATTTTGTTGACGGGTGATAAAGAAGTGCCGGTGCGTTGCTTTGTGGGCGATCTGGGGGTGAAGAACGGTGATGCCACCATCCGCACGCTGATTCTGGATACGGAAAAGCAGGTGATCAACGGCACCGGCAGCATCAACTTCAAGGATGAAAAGATGGACATCCAGTTGACCAGCACGCCCAAAGACAAGAGCCTGGCGGCGTTCCGTGGTCCGATTCTGGTGGACGGCACCTTCAAACATCCGAGCGCACGGCCTGCGGTGGGCCAGTTGGCGGGGCGCAGTGGCGTAGCGTGGCGCTGGGTGTGTTGGTGAACCCGATTGCGGCGCTGATTCCGCTGATCGATCTGGGCGGCGCCAAAGACACCGATTGCGGCGCGATGATCCACCAGGCTTCGAGCAATTCCACCAAAGACTCGGCCGACAAGGCCAGCAACAAGGTCAAGCCGCAACTGAAGTAAGCGCGCCGCCAGCCCTGGCAAACGCAACAAAAAAGCCCGATCAGCGCAGTGCTGATCGGGCTTTTTTTTAACGAGCGCGGCAAGCGGTTTAGCTGCCGATGAGCAGGGTGGCAGCCCAGAACAGGCCCGCCGCCAACGCCATCGAAGCGGGCAGCGTCAGCACCCAGGCCAGACCGATATTGCGTACGGTGGAAACCTGCAGGCCGCTGCGATTGGCGATCATGGTGCCGGCCACGCCAGATGACAGCACATGCGTGGTGGAAACCGGCAAGCCAAACATATTCGCTACGGCAATCGACAAGGCGGCCACAATTTGTGCCGACAGGCCCTGACTGTAGGTCATGCCGGTCTTGCCGATTTTTTTTCGCCCACGGTTTTTTTACCACCCGACGCCAACCGATCATGGTGCCGACACCCAAGGCCAGCGCCACCGCCAGAATGACCCAGAACGGCGAGTATTCGGTGGTCAAGGTCAGGTCTTTGCGCAGACGGCTCAGATCCTCTTTGTCCTCAGTCGAAATACCTTTGAGGCCGCCGACCTTTTTTTGGCCGTGTCATCCAGACACAACAGCGTCTGGCGTACCCGGTTACGGTCATTGGCGGTCAGATCGCGATACGAGTGCACGCCATCCAGCGTGGTCAGCAAATCGGCAATCAGCGGTTCATTCAGTTTGGGGTCACAACGGAAACGCTCGGGCACTTCGCTGGTGGGCGCCTTGCCCAGCGCCAGATAATCGCCCAGCGTGGCCGGATTGCGTTGATAGAACTGGCGCAAATGGATGGCGGCGTCGCGCGTGCGCTCGATCTGGTATGCGGTGGCATCCAGGTCCACCACAAACTTGGCCGGTACGATGCCGATCAAGACCAGCATGATCAGGCCGATGCCTTTCTGGCCATCGTTGGAGCCGTGGGCAAAGCTCATGCACATGGCCGAAACCACCAGCACCAGCCGCGTCCAGAACGGGGGGTGCTTTTTTGCCGTCAACCAGTTTGCGTTGCTCGGGCGTCTTGTGCATGCCGGAGAGCGGCCGCAGTTTTTTTCAGCGCAAACAACAAGCCGCCAGCGGCCACCACACCGACCAGGGGCGATACCACTAGCGACAAGCCGATATCCACCGCCTTGCCCCAGTTAATGCCATCGCGGATCGAGGTATGCGTCAGCCAGGCGTTGGCCAGGCCCACGCCGAGGATGGAGCCGATCAGGGTATGCGAACTGGAGGCCGGCAGGCCCAGATACCAGGTGCCGAAATTCCACAAAATGGCCGAGGCGAGCAGGGCAAACACCATCACCAGACCGTGGCTGGTGCTGACATTGATCAGCAAATCCACCGGCAGCAAATGCACGATGGCATAGGCCACGCCCAGACCACCCAGCAGCACCCCGGCAAAGTTGAACAGGCCGGACAGCACCACCGCCAGATGTGGCGGCATGGCCTTGGTGTAGATCACTGTGGCAACGGCATTGGCCGTGTCGTGAAAGCCGTTGATAAATTCGAAAGCCAGCACGAACAACAGCGCCAAGGCCAGGCTACACGCCACGTGGAGCGGAATTCCGCTAAAGAGATCAGGCATTTAGAAACAGCAAAGAACGAGAATGGCCGCGATTATCCCAGAAGTCGGCGACGAACGTTGAACTACGTAACAAAATTGTCATGGGCGGTTGACAGGGATCAAACCCGATTGCAAGGCGCGCCGCAAAGCCAGCAAGAAATCCGCCGCAACCGCATCAAGACGAACAAGACACCGACAAATCATTCGCCCAGCTGGGCGGTAGTGCGGCGTAATCGTCAAACTGCGGCTGTTCGTCAAAGGGGTGGCGCAGGCATGCGGCCAGCCGTTGCAACTCGCTCAGGTCGCCTTCGTCGCGTGCTTTGCGGATGGCTTGTTCGGCCAGGTGATTGCGCAGTATGTATTTGGGATTGGCCGCGCGCATGCGGTCGCGCAATGCGGTGGGATCGCTGCGGTCTGCCCGGCTTTGCCACTGGGCAACCACGCATCGAAGCCGTTACGGTCCAGCACCATGTCACGCAATTGCGGCGGTACGCTGCCGCTTTCGGCAAATGCGGCGTAATCGCTCAGCGTGCGCCAGAACACGGTCCAGTCAGTGCGGCCCGCTTGCAGCAGATTGAACAGATGCGTGAGCGGTTCCCAATCGGCTTCTTGCCAATCCGTATAGCCCAGCTTGCCGCGGAATTGCTCGGCAAAGGCCGCTTCAAATTGCGGCTGGAACTGGTGCAGCGCGGCGATCGCGGCTTCTTTGCTATCCAGTAGCGGCAGCAAGGCTTGCGCCAGCGCTTGCAGATTCCACAAGCCGATCTGCGGTTGCTGGTTATAAGCGTAGCGGCCCGCGCTGTCGGAATGGTTGCAGATATGGCCCGCGTCGTAGCCATCCAGAAAACCGAACGGACCGTAGTCGATGGTCAGACCAAGAATGGACATATTGTCGGTGTTCATCACGCCGTGGCAGAAGCCCACCGCCTGCCATTGCGCCATCAAGCTGGCGGTGCGGCTGATCACGGCTTCAAGCAAGGCATGGTAGGGATTGGCGGCCTCTTTGCATTCCGGGTAATGGTTGACGATGGTCCAGACCGCCAAGGCGCGCAGGCCTTCGTGGTCACCATGGTGGCTGTAGAACTCGAAATGGCCAAAACGCACAAAGGTGGGTGCGGTGCGGGCCACCACGGCGGCGCTTTCTACTGTTTCGCGCCAGACTGGCTCCGGAGCCCCGATCAGGCTGAGTGCGCGCGTGGTGGGAATGCCGAGGCCGTACATGGCTTCGGAACACAGATATTCACGAATGCTGGAGCGCAAGACCGCGCGGCCATCGGCGTGGCGCGAGTAGGGCGTGGGGCCCGCGCCCTTGAGCTGGATTTCCTGGATGACACCGTCGCGGTCAGGCGTTTCGGCAATCAGGATGGCGCGGCCATCCCCCAGTTGCCGCACGTATACGCCAAATTGATGGCCGCAATACACGGTAGCTAGCGGCTGGCTGTCGGCGGCAAGCGATTGCCAGCCAGATATTCGGCGAGGGCGGGGTGGGCGGCGGGATCAGGATCGAGGTTGAGCGACTCGGCCAGTTCGGCATTCCACAGCAGCAATTGCGGCTCGGGCAGTGGTGTGGGGCGCACCAGCGAATAAAAACGGCCCGGCAAAGCGATGAATCGGGATGCCAGCGGCATGCGGTCGAAGGTATGCTTGCGGTTTTCCAAAGTAGCGCTCAAACCTGAGTGAAATTGTCGGGTATTGTAGCATCCAACGTTTACGAGTTCGACCCATGAGCGAAAAGGCCCCGGTTACCGCTGCAATCCGCGTATTGCGCCAGTTCAAGGCGCCCTATACCGAACATCTGTATGACTACGAAGAAAAAAAGGCGGCACGACCGTATCGGCGCGTGAACTCGGCGTAGCCGAACACGCTGTGGTCAAGACGCTGGTCATGGAAGACGAAAACAAGCAACCGCTGGTGGTGTTGATGCATGGCGATTGCGAAGTCAGCACCAAAAACCTGGCACGTTTGCGCGGCTGCAAGAGCATTCACCCGTGCAGCCCGGACATTGCCAACAAACACTCCGGTTATATGGTCGGCGGCACTTCGCCTTTTGGCACGCGCAAAGCAATGCCGGTGTATATGCAGGACAGTGTGCTGCAACTGGAGCGCATCTATATCAATGGCGGCAAACGCGGCTTTCTGCTTGGCATGAGCCCGGCCGATGTCCAGCGCATTTTGCAGCCGACGCTGGTCGACGTGGCCATCCGCCACGGCGACGCGGTCTGAACCCTTTAAGAGATCAAGAAGTTATGGCCAATCGACTGAGCAAAATCACCACCCGTACTGGCGACGACGGTACCACCGGCCTGGGTGATGGCAGCCGCGTGCGCAAAGATCACCAACGTGTGCACACGCTGGGCGAAGTGGATGAACTGAATAGCCAGATCGGCGTTGTGCTGGCCGAAGATTTGCCCGCCGCCGCCCGCGATGTGCTGGTGCGGGTGCAACATGATCTGTTCGATATGGGCGGCGAGTTGTGCATCCCCGGCCGCGTGGCGCTGACTGACGCCCAGCTGCAACGGCTGGAAGACGCCGTGGCGACCTTCAATGACACGCTGCCACCGCTCAAGGAATTTATTCTGCCCGGCGGCAGCCGTGGGTCAGCCGCCTTGCATGTGGCGCGTTGTATATGTCGCCGGGCGGAGCGCGCCGTGGTTAGCCTGGCGCAGACCGATGAGGTAGCGCCGCACACCGTGCGCTATCTGAATCGGCTGTCCGATCTGCTGTTTGTGCTGTCGCGCGTGGCCAACCGCCATGTCGGCCTGGCGGATGTGCTATGGCAGCCTGGCTTGAACGCCTGAAGCCGGCGCGATGCTGGCCTTTCTGAACCGACAACCGCCTCTGACAAAACAAGAATAATGCGTGATATGAACTTCTCCGGCTGGCGTTCCGCCGCTGCGGCGCGTTTGCCCGTGGTGCCCACTGTATTGCTGCTGCTGTTGGTGCTGGCCTGGGTTATGCCCGGCTGATCGGGCATCAGCTGGAAGCCGGACGAGGGCTACACCTTTGGCCTGGTGCAGCATATTGCAGCCACGGGCGATTGGGTGGTGCCCACCCTGGCGGGCGAGCCTTTATGGAAAAGCCGCCGATCTTTTTCATCACCGCCAGCTGGTGTCTGCAAGCGTTTGGCGGCGTGTTGCCGCTGCATGATGCGGCGCGGCTGGCCGCCGGG